>JASHTP010000359.1 GCA_030040495.1 Alphaproteobacteria bacterium | reverse complement strand
CCCGATGGACCCAGGCGTGCTTGGGCTCGATCTTCTTGGTCTCGGGATTGGTGAACTTGTAGGTGTAGTCGCCCGTCTCCGAGCTCGCGGTCACCTTCCAGGGCATCTGGCTGAACTTGACGCCATCGGGGTCGGTCGCTTCCCACATGTTCACGCCGATCAGCTTCGGGTTCAGCGTCGCGCGCACGACGCCTTGGCGATCGAGCACCGTGACGTAGAGCGATCCCTGATGGAACGGGCCGGTCGGATCGGAGATCTTCGGGAAAGCCTTGTCGCCTTCGGCCGCGACCAGCGCCGCCGCTTTCTCGGCCAGCGCCTTGGCGTCGTCGAACGTCGGCGCCGCGTGCGCCGACAGCGCGCCGCCAAGCAGCATGAGAGCCGCGGCAAACATCGATTTTCCTGGGTTGAGCATGGGATCGCGCCATCCTTTCTCGCAGCGAATTCCTGGCTGATCCGCATCTTGGGTAGATCAAGTAAAACTAGCATTAATCGCGAATCGTGTTTTTTTAGTTAGCCATCATCAATTGTTGTCTCGATCAATCTTCTCGGGCCTGGGCGCCGACATCGCCGCGCCTGGCGGCGCGCCCGCCTCAGCGCAGCGGCCAGAGATTCTCGACGAACTGGTCGGTGGATGCGCTCCAGGTGTAATGCAGCGCGTGGGCGCGGCAATGCTCGCGCGGGAGGCCGAGGGCGCCGAGCGCGGCGCGGCGGAGATCCTCGTCGAGCACCCCGGCGCCGCTGGTGCCGATGACATCGAGCGGGCCGGGCACCGGATAGGCCGCCACCGGCAGCCCCGAGGCGAGCGCCTCGAGCAGCACCAGGCCGAAGGTGTCGGTGCGGCTCGGGAAGACGAAGACGTCGGCCGAGGCGTAGAGCCGCGCCAGCTCCTTGCCTTCGCGCTTGCCGAGGAAATGCGCCTCGGGATGGCGCCGTCGCAGCTCCTCGAGCATCGGCCCGTCGCCCACCACCACCTTCGAGCCCGGCAGGTCGAGGGCGAGGAAGGCGCCGAAATTCTTCTCCACCGCGACGCGGCCGACGCTGAGGAAGATCGGCCGCGGCAGCCCGTCGAATTCGCCCCGCAGCGCCGGGTCGTAGAGCTCGGCGTCGACGCCGCGGCTCCAGCGCCGGAGATTGCCGAAGCCGCGCGCCGCGAGCTCGCGCCGCACCGTGTCGGTGGCCACCATCACCCCCTTGGACGGGGCGTGGAAGCGGCGCATCAGCGCGTAGCTCCAGGCCGCGGGCACGGCGAAGCGCGCCGCCACATATTCGGGAAAGCGGGTGTGGAAGGCGGTGGTGAAGCCGTAGCCGCGGCGCAGGCAATGCCGGCGCGCGGCGATGCCGAGCGGCCCTTCGGTGGTGATGTGGATGGCGTCGGGCCGCGCCGCCTCGATCAGCTCGGCGACGCGCTTGCACGGGCGCAGCGCCAGGCGGATCTCGGGATAGGTCGGGCAGGGCAGAGTGCGGAAGAAGTCGGGCGTGATGCGCAGCACCGTGTGCTCGCGCCGGGCGAGCTCGCGCATCAGCGCGGTCAAGGTGCGGACGACGCCGTTGATCTGCGGCATCCAGGCGTCGCTGACCAGCGCAATCCTCACGGTGCGTCCGCGCCCACCGTGACCAGCTCTCGCGTCTTCGCCACACGCGGCGCCAGCGGATCGAGCGCGCGCAGCTCGGCCCAGCGCAGGATCTCGAGCCGCCCGTCCTGATGCTCGACCAGCGCGGTGCAGCTTTCGACCCAGTCGCCGTCGTTGCAGTAGAGCACGCCGGCGATGGTGCGCATCTCCGCCTGGTGGATGTGGCCGCAGACGATGCCGTCGACGCCGCGCTTCCGCGCCTCGTCGGCGATGGCGGCGGCGAAGTTGCTGACGAACTCGACCGCGTTCTTGACCCGGCCCTTGAGATAGGCGGAGAGCGACCAGTAGGGATAGCCGAAGCGCCGGCGCACCATGTTGAAGTAGTGGTTGAGCTGCAGCACCACGGTGTAGGCCCAGTCGCCGAGCAGCGCCAGCCACTTGGCGTAGCGCACCACGCCGTCGAAGGCGTCGCCGTGCAGCACCAGCAGCTTGCGCCCGTCGGCGGTGACGTGCACCACCTCCTCGAGCAGCCAGACGCCGCCGAGCTGCAGCTCCGTATAGTCGCGCAGCCACTCGTCGTGATTGCCGGGGACGTAGATCACCTTGGTGCCCTTGCGCGCCTTGCGCAGCACCTTCTGGATCACGTCGTTGTGTGATTGCGCCCAGTACCAGGAGCGCCTGAGCCGCCAGCCATCGACGATGTCGCCGACGAGATAGAGATAGTCGGATTCGGTGTGGCGCAGGAAGTCGAGCAGGAACTCCGCCTTGCAGCCGCGCGTGCCGAGATGAACGTCGGAGATCCAGATGGTGCGGAAATGCTTGGGCAGCGTCAGCATGGACCGTCCGCCGCCGGATGCCGGCGATAGCGCCAGATCTGCACCGGCAGGAAATGCGCCCAGATGCGCGCCACCTCCTCGCCGGCGAGGCCGAGCTCGGCCGCCGGGATCGGCGAGGCGAGCGCGTTGGTGAGCTGCACGAAGCGGCCGCCCGGGCCGAGCCGGGCGAAGCAGCCGTCGAGCACGGCGCGCTGCGCCGCGCGCGGGAACCATTTGATCGGCAGGCTCGAGACGACGGTGGCGAGCTTATCGATGCCGGCGGCGGCGAGCAACGCGTCGGCGTCGCAGGCATCGCCGCAGACGACCCGCAGCCCGGCGAAGCGCCGCGCGAGATAGTCGGCAAGCTCCGCCTCGCGCTCGACCACGACGAGCCGGTCGATGGGACAGCCGGCGGCGATGAGGCCGCGCGTCAGCGCGCCGGTGCCGCCGCCGAGCTCGAGCACGGCGCCGTGTCGCTCGAGGCTCAGCTCGCGCGCCATCGCCCGCGCCACCCGGTTGCCGCTCGGCAGCACCGCGCCGATGGCGAGCGGGCGGCGCAGCCAATGGCGGAAGAAGATGTGCCGGTCGCCCGGCGGCGCGGCGCGGCGACCGCGCTTCGCCGCTTCAGGCGCTCGGGGCAGCGCGTCCGGCACTGGCGGTCTCGCCGGCGATGACGACATCGATGAGCCGATCGGTCGAGCGTGTCTTCTGCATCTCGGCGAGCGCCGCGCGGAAGATCGCGCCGATGCGCGCATCGGGTACGGTGACGGTGAGCGGCTTGCCGTTCGCCACCGTGCGCAAGGTCGCCGGCCCCAGCCGATTGACGGCGAGGACGGTGAGCGCGACCGGGTCGATGCTCGCGGGCGGTTCGGGAAGGGGCGCTCCGATGGCGGCGAGCCGGCCGCGGCGGCGGAGGGAGAAACGGTGGCGGGGCCGCGCGGCGCTGACGAGTTTGGTCCAGCCGTCCTTTACCGCCGTGCGGAGGCGGCGATCCCGTGTCGCAAGCAGCATGTGCTCCTCGAGCGGGTTGCGTCGCTAGCTTGCTATCACGCTTCGGTGACAGTTTTTTGTCGCGCGCCGCCGCGCCGGCCGCCGGGGCGGGAAAAGCCCGGATTTCCGCGTTTTGACGCGTCCGAGGGCGGAAATGGCGGCGCCGCGCCGGGCCTTGCCGCGGCCGAAGCCGCGGGCGAGTCGCCGCGGGATCAGCGCTTCAGGCGATAGCGCGCGCCCGGCGTCGGCGCGCCGTCGCTGGCCACTTTGCCCAGCTCGACCAGCTCGACGAGATGCGCCAGCACCGAGCGCCCCGCCGCGGTCTTGAGGCGCGGGTCGAGGCCGAGATAGACGCGGTCGACGATCGCCGGGATGGTGTCGTCGCCTTGGGCAAGGCGCTGCAGGATCGCCTCGGCGCGCTCGTGACGATGGGCGATGAAGGCCTCGACGAAGGGCTTGGGATCGGGGATGGCGGGCCCGTGGGTTGGCCAATAGATCGCGTCGTCGCGCCCCAGCAGCTTGCCGAGTGAGCGCATATAGGCGCCCATGTCGCCGTCGGGCGGCGCGATGACGCTCGTCGACCAGCCCATGACATGGTCGCCCGAGAAGAGGGCGCGCTCCTCGGCGAGCGCGAAGCAGAGATGGTTCGAGGTGTGGCCGGGGGTATGAATGGCGGCAAGCCGCCAGCCCGGCCCTTCCACCGTGTCGCCCTCGCGCAGGGCGATGTCGGGCCGGAAGGCGTGGTCGCCGCCTTCCTCGGTGACGCCGCCGACGCCGGTGCGGTCCTCCGCCCGGGCCGAGCCGTGCGGCCCGAAGCCGTAGGTCCGGGCGCCGGTCGCCTGCCTCACCGCCGCCGCGGCCGGCGAATGGTCGAGATGGGTATGGGTCACCAGGATATGCGTAACCGTCTCGCCGCTGACCGCATCGAGCAGCGCCTCGACATGGTGCGCGAGGTCCGGGCCTGGATCGATGACCGCGACCCGTCCATGGCCGACGATGTAGGTGCCGGTGCCCTTGAAGGTGAAGGGGCTGGGGTTCTTCGCCACCACGCGGCGGATGAGCGGCGTGAGCCGCTCGACGGCGCCGTACTCGACCTTGAGCTCGCGCCGGAAGGGGATCTCGACGGCCATGAGCGCGCCATAGCCGATCGCGGCGGCACTGCCAAGCGACTGTCCGATGGGGCCGGGAAAGGTGCCCCGCCGCCGGGGACGGCGGGGCTAGGTTGGGAACGGAAGGCGTGTGGAGGCCTTCCGTGTGGTTGATACCCCGCGGCCGCCGGCCAAGGGTGTGATGCCCGTCACAGGCGTTGAACGAAGACGCCGCCTTGCGCGCGGCTTGCCAGCGATGCCGGCGCCTGGGTAGCCTGCCGCCGGCTGGTGCGCGGGGGATCCATGGCGGAAATCGCGGTTCGCTCGGAAGTGGTCGGCATCGTCGCGCGCATCGCCGCGACCGAAGGGGCGCGGGTCGCAGAAGGCGACGAGATGGTGATCCTCGAAGCGATGAAGATGGAGCTGCCGGTGCTCGCGCCGGCGGCGGGAACCGTCACCGCGATTCTCGTCGCGGAAGGCGATCAGGTCGGCGAAGGGCAGGTGCTGGCGCGGCTGGCGCGCTGAGCGCGGCGGGCGGGCGCCGCGGCTTCAGCCGCAGCATCGGCGCCTCGACCAGGTGCCAGGACAGGAAGGCGGCCAGCGCCGCCAGCGGCAGCGAGATCAGGAAGAGCTGCCACCAGCTCGCCTTTCCGCCGCTCCAATGCATCACCAGCGCTGCGACCGGCCAGCCATAGAGGTAGATCCCGTAGGAGAGATCGCCGAAGCGCGCCGCCGGCAGGACGGGCAGGCGGCGGTCGACGGCGAGATAGATCGCGAGATAGCCGCCGAAGAGCGGAAAGAGCTCGATGAACTGCCGCAGTGGCACGCTCAGCACCAGCCCGGCCAGCGCCGCCAGCGCGATGCGGCCGTCGAAGATGCCGCGGTCGCGCAAGGTGTAGAGCAGCATGCCGATGGCGAAGAAGCCGAGCAGCCAGCCCCAGGTGCCGAGAAAGCTCAGGGCATGCCAGCGCAGGCAGGCGAGGCCGAGCACAAGCAAGGCGGCCATCACCCCCGGCCGCAGCAGGCGCAGCATGCCGAGCAGCATCACCATCAGATACATCATGAACTCGTAGCGCAGTGTCCACAGCGAGCCGTTGATCTCGAGCCCGACCGGATTGTCGACGAAGAGCGTGCCGGGCAGCTCGTGGATGGTGAGGTTGAGGAGCGTGTTGCCGACGACATAGCCATAGAGCTGCGGGCGGCGCAGATAGTCGGCGAGCGGCAGGGTGGTGACCGCGGGAGCGATGGCGAAGGCGGAGACTAGCAGCACGGCGAAGAGGCCGGGAAAGATGCGCAGCGCGCGCTTGGCGAGATAGGCGAAGGGCGAGGCGGAATTCTCGAAGCTCTCGGTGACGAGGAAGCCGCTGATGGCGAAGAAGACGAAGACGCCGGCGAGGCCGAGGATGCTCTGCCGTCCCGTGAGCAGGATCAGCGGCTCGTGCGCCTCGCTGCCCTCGGCGATGAAGAAGGAATGCGAGAAGACGACGGTGGCCGCGGCGACGAGGCGCAACGCGTCGAAATTGTTGTCTCGCTTCATGCCGGTCCTTGCGCGCCCGCCGGCGCCGCGGCGCTCAGCCCGGCGGCTTCATCGCCACGGAGAACATGACGTTGGGCAGGATCTCGCGGATCGCGGCGCGCAGCCTCGCCTCGTCGTTGGCCGCGGCCATGGCCAGCGCGCGGCGCGGGTTGCGGCGCAGGATGACGGCGGTGGCGCGCCCGCCGGGGCCGGAGCGGATGGTGGCGAAGACGCTGGCGGGATCGACCCGGTTCAGCGCCTTCTTGAGGCTGGTGCGACCGCGATCCTCGTCGAGATCGTGGACCGGCAGCTCCTTGTCGGCCTCCTCGGTCTCCGGCGGCAGCTCGGATTCGAGCGCCTCCACCGGCACGTGACGCGCCAAGCGCTGGAATACCGCCCGACCCTCCCCGGTGTCGACCCGGAACTGCAGCTCCCAGGTCTCGCCGCGCGCCGCCAACTCGGAGATCAGCGCGAAGAGATCGTCGCAATCGGGATCGTGGCTGCAGGTGAGGAAGGCGAGCCGCCCCTCATGCTGGATGACGCGATCGTCGTCCTCGGCGAAGCCGAGCTCGTCGAGCGCGTTGGTCAGCGCCCGCTCCGAGGCGATGAGCAGGGTGCTGACGTGGAGCTTGCCGCTGTCGCTGGGGCTGTCGGCGGGTTCCATGGCCGAGGCTTAGCCGCCGCCGGCTCCCGGCACAAGATGCCGGCCCGCTCGGCTCTTCCGCCGCAAAGCGCTCCGCGCCCGGGCCGAAGCCGGGCTTGGATGCCCGCCCGCTTTGCGTTAGCAATGGGCTGGAGAGCAGGGAACGACGATGATCGACTCCGGCGCCGCCGCGGCCCGGCCCTTCAGCCACCGTGAGATCCTGGGCATCCTGAGCGGCATCCTGCTCGGCATGATGCTGGCCGCGCTCGACCAGAGCATCGTCACCACCGCGCTGCCGGCGATCGCCGGCGAGCTCGGCGGCTTCGATCGGCTCTCCTGGGTGGTGGCGGGCTATCTGCTGACCTCGACCGCCTCGACGCCGATCTACGGCAAGCTCAGCGACCTCTATGGCCGGCGCTCGATGCTCGAGATCGCCATCACCCTCTTCGTCGCCGCCTCCGTGCTGTGCGGGTTGGCGCAGACCATGCCCGAGCTCATCGCCGCGCGCACGCTCCAGGGGCTCGGCGGCGGCGGCCTCATCAGCATGGCCCAGGCGATCATCGCCGACGTCATCTCGCCGCGCGAGCGCGGGCGCTACCAGGCCTATCTGAGCGGCGTCTGGGCGACCGCCAGCGTCGGCGGCCCGGTGCTGGGCGGCGTCTTCGTCGATTATCTGAGCTGGCGCTGGGTGTTCTGGATCAATTTGCCGGTCGGCATCGCCGCCTTCGTGCTGTGCCGGCGCGGGCTCGCCGCGCTGGTGACGCTGCGCGCCCGGCGCCGCATCGACTATCTTGGCGCGGTGCTGCTCACGCTCGCGGTGACCGACCTGCTGCTGATCTTCACTTGGGGCGGCACCGTCTATGCCTGGTCGTCGCCGCGGCTGCTCTCGCTGATCGCGGTCGCGCCGCTGCTGCTCGCTGCCGTGTCCCTGCAGGAGCTGCGCGCCGCCGAGCCGGTGCTGCCGCCGCGCCTCTTCGCCAATCCGGTGGTCCGCATCGCCAATCTAGCGAGCTTCATCGTCGCCATGGCGATGTTCGGCGGCATCGTGCTGCTGCCGGTATTCCTGCAGCTCGTCACCGGCGTCGGCGCCGGGCATTCCGGCCTTCTGCTCATCCCGCTCATGGGCGGCAGCGTCGTCGGCGCCTTCGCCGCCGGCCAGATGATGCGGTGGACCGGCCGTTACAAGATCTTTCCCCTGATCGGGCTCGCCGCCGGCGCCCTCGCCTTCGCCGCGATGGCGACGATGGACGCGGCGACCGCCCCGTCGACGGCGATGGTCTATATGGGACTGCTCGGCGTCGGCCTCGGTAGCTCGATGCCGGTGATGCTGGTGGCGGTGCAGAACGCGACCGAGGCGCGCGACATCGGCGTCGCCACCGCGACCGTCGCCTTCTTCCGCTCGCTCGGCGGCTCCTTCGGCGCGGCGATCCTGTGGTCGATCTTCCTCGCG
>JASHTP010000029.1 GCA_030040495.1 Alphaproteobacteria bacterium | reverse complement strand
GCGGGCCGGCACGCGGTTGAGGACGAGCAGCGAGGGCACGCGCTCCTGCCGCGCCAGCTCCAGCGTCGGGCGCGTCGCCCAGACATCCATCGGCGAGGGCTGCACCGGCACCAGCACCAGGCTCGCCGCGCGCACCGCGATGCGCGCCTCGGTCTCGGCGTGGGGCGCGGTGTCGATGACGACGATGTCGTGGCTCTTCGCCTGGCGCTCGACCTCGGCGGCGACGCGCCAGCCGCCGAGCGCCGCCACCTCGATCCCCGGCACCAGCGCGCCGAATCGCTCGCGGCGCCGGCGGAACCAGGTGGCGAGGCTCGCCTGCGGATCGATGTCGATGATCGCGACGCGGCCCGATTCGGCCCAGGCGAGCGCGAGATGCGCCGCCAGCGTGGTCTTGCCGGCGCCGCCTTTCTGCTGCGCGATGGTGATGATCTTCGCCGTCATGATCCCCCGCTCCTGCTCAAGCGTGAGCGCGTGCCCGGCGCGCCGGCCGAGGCGATTTGCCTTCGATGCCGTGCGACGAGTATACCCCTGCCGCGCATGATCGCCGAGCGCGTAATTCGTGTGACCGAACGCCTCACCCCCGCCGATCTCGACCACGCGGCGGCGCTGCTGCGCGCCGGCGAGCTCGTCGCCTTCCCGACCGAGACGGTCTACGGCCTCGGCGCCGACGCCACCAACGACGCGGCCGTGGCGGCGATCTTCGAAGCGAAGGCAAGGCCGCGCTTCAACCCCTTGATCGTCCACGTCATCGACGAAGCCGCGGCGCGCCGGCTGGTGCGCTTCGACGAGCGCGCCGCGATCCTCGCCCGGCGCTTCTGGCCGGGGCCGCTGAGCCTGGTGCTGCCGCGCACGCCGGATTGCCCGGTGTCGCTGCTGGCGAGCGCGGGACTCGACAGCCTGGCGCTGCGCGTGCCGGCGCATCCGCTGCCGCGCGCGCTCATCCGCGCCGTCGGCCGGCCGATCGCCGCGCCCAGCGCCAACCGCTCGGGCCGCGTCAGCCCGACCACCGCCGAGCACGTGCTCGACGAGCTCGACGGCCGCATCGCCGCCGTGCTCGACGGCGGGGCCTGCCGCGTCGGCGTCGAATCGACGGTGGTCGATCTGACGGGACCGCGGCCGCGGCTGCTCCGGCCGGGCGGCGCCGCCGCCGAGGCGATCGAAGCGGCGGTCGGCCCGCTCGAGCGCGCCGGCGCGGACGAGACGGCGCCGCGTTCGCCGGGGATGCTGGCAAGCCATTACGCGCCCTCGCTGCCGCTGCGGCTCGACGCCAGGGAGGTCCGCCCGCAAGAAGCGCTGCTCGCCTTCGGGCCGCGGCCGCCGCGCGGCGCCAAGGAAGTGCGCTGGCTGTCGCGCAAGGGCGATCTCGTCGAGGCGGCGGCGAACCTGTTCGCGGCGCTGCGCGCGCTCGATCGTCCGGAGTTCGGCGCCATCGCGGTGATGCCGATCCCGGAGCACGGCATCGGCCTCGCCATCAACGACCGGCTGCGGCGCGCCGCGGCGCCGCGGCCGTGAGCACGGCCATCTTGCCCGGGGCCCGGTCACCGGCTAGAGCAGGCTCGCGGCAATTTGCGGAGGGCGCGGGGTGACCGGCTCCATGGGCGTCGCCGAGGCGCTCGAACGGATCAAGGCGATCGTCGGCCCCAAAGGCGTCATCGCCGACGCGGCGGGCATGGCGCCGTTCCTGGAAGAAGAGCGGCGGCTCTACCACGGCGCGGCGCGGCTCGTCTTGCGCCCGGCCTCGACCGAGGAGGTGGCCGGCGTCGTGCGGCTCTGCGCCGCCGCGCGCATTCCGATCGTGCCCCAGGGCGGCAACACCGGGCTCGTCGGTGCCGCGGTGCCGCCCGAGGATGGCGGCGCGGTGGTGCTGAGCCTCGGGCGCATGAACCGGGTGCGCGCCATCGATCCCGTCGACTTCACCATCACCGTCGAAGCCGGCTGCGTGCTGGCCGACGTCCAGCGCGCCGCGGAAGCGGCCGATCGCCTCTTTCCGCTGAGCCTCGGCGCCGAGGGCTCCTGCCAGATCGGCGGCAACCTCTCGACCAACGCCGGCGGCATCGCCGTGCTGCGCTATGGCACCATGCGCGATCTGACGCTGGGGCTCGAGGTGGTGCTGCCCGACGGGCAAGTCTGGGACGGGCTGCGCGCGCTGCGCAAGGACAATACCGGCTACGATCTGAAGCACCTCTTCATCGGCGGCGAAGGCACGCTCGGCATCATCACCGCGGCGACGCTCAAGCTCTTCCCGCGCCCGCGCGAGGTCGAGACCGCGTTTCTCGGCCTCGCCCGCGTCGAGGACGCGATGGCGCTCTTCGCTCGCGCCCGCAAGGCGAGCGGCGACCAGCTCACCGCCTTCGAGCTGATCCCGCGGCTGGGGCTGGAGATGGCGATGCGCCACACGCCGGGCGTAAGCGATCCGCTCGCCGCGCCGGCGCGCTGGTACACGCTGCTCGAAGTCTCGTCGAGCCAGACCGAGGGCGGCCTCCGTTCGGCGCTCGAGGCGCTCCTGACGGAGGCGATGGCCGCGGGCCTCGTCGAGGACGGCGTCATCGCCGCCAGCGGCGAGCAGCAGAACGCGCTGTGGCGCATCCGCGAAGGCATGGTCGAGGGGCAGAAGCACGAGGGCGGCAGCATCAAGCACGACGTCTCGGTGCCGGTCAGCAAGGTCGCCGAGTTCATCCTCCAGGCCAGCGCCGCGGTCGAGGCGAAGCTGCCGGGCATCCGCCCGCTCGCCTTCGGCCATGTCGGCGACGGCAACATCCATTTCAACCTGAGCCAGCCCAAGGGCGCCGACACCAGGGTGTTCCTCGCGCGCTGGGCCGAGTTCAACCATCTCGTCCACGATCTCGTGCAGCGCTTCGGCGGCTCGATCAGCGCCGAGCACGGCATCGGCCGGCTCAAGCGCGACGAGCTGCCGCGCTACAAATCGGCCATCGAGCTCGAGCTGATGCGCCGCGTCAAGCGCGCGCTCGACCCGGAAGGGCTGATGAATCCGGGCAAGGTGCTGGCGCCCCCGCCGGCATCCTGAGCCGCCGCCCGAAACGGAGGAGCCGTGACCGACTACACCGCGCCGCTCGCCGATATGCGCTTCGCGCTGACCGAGATCGCCGGCATCGGCGAGATCGCGACCCTGCCGGGCTGCGAGCAGGCGAGCGAGGATCTCGTCGACGCCGTGCTCGAGGAGGCGGGAAAGCTCGCCGGCGGCGTGCTGGCGCCGCTCAATCGCGTCGGCGACCAGCAGGGCAGCGTGCTCGAGAACGGCGTCGTGCGCACCCCCGACGGCTTCAAGGAAGCCTATCGGCACTATGTCGAAGGCGGCTGGAACGCGCTCCCCTTCGCGCCCGAGCATGGCGGCCAGGGCCTGCCGATCGCCATCGCCACCGCGGTGGCGGAGATGTGGAACTCGGCCAATATGGGCTTTGCGCTCTGCCCGCTGCTCAATATCGGTGCGGTCGAGGCGCTCACCGCGCACGGCTCGCCCGAACAACAGCGCCTCTATTTGCCGAAGCTCATCTCCGGCGAGTGGACCGGCACCATGAACCTGACGGAGCCGCAGGCCGGCTCCGACGTCGGCGCGCTGCGCAGCCGCGCGGTGCGCGCGGGCGACCATTACCGCATCACCGGGCAGAAGATCTTCATCACCTATGGCGAGCACGACATGGCCGACAACATCGTCCATCTCGTGCTGGCGCGGCTGCCCGACGCGCCGCCGGGCACGAGGGGCATCTCGCTGTTCGTGGTGCCGAAATTCCTGGTCAATGCCGACGGCAGCCTCGGCCCGCGCAACGACGTCCGCTGCGTCAGCCTCGAGCACAAGCTCGGCATCCATGCCAGCCCGACCTGCGTGCTCGCCTATGGCGACGGCGGCGGCGCCATCGGCTACCTCGTCGGCGAGGAGAATCGCGGCATGGAGTGCATGTTCACCATGATGAACAATGCGCGCCTCAATGTCGGGCTCCAGGGCGTCGCCATCGCCGAGCGCGCCTATCAGCAGGCGCGCGACTTCGCCCGCCAGCGCGTCCAAGGAAAGCCGGTGACGGCGACGGCGCCCGGCACCTATCCCATCCTCCACCATCCCGACGTCCGGCGCATGCTGCTGCTGATGCGCACGGAGACCGAGGCGATGCGGGCGCTCGCCTATTGCACCGCCGGCGCCATCGACCGCGCGCGGCATCATCCCGACGGCGAGGTGCGGGCGACGCAGCAGCGTCGCGTCGACCTGCTCATCCCGGTGGTCAAGGCCTGGTGCACGGATCTCGGCGTCGAGATCGCCTCGCTCGGCGTGCAGATCCATGGCGGCATGGGCTTCATCGAGGAGACCGGCGCGGCGCAGCATCTGCGCGACGCCCGCATCGCGCCGATCTACGAGGGCACCAACGGCATCCAGGCCAACGACCTCGTCGGCCGCAAGCTGCTGCGCGACCGCGGCGCCGCGGCGCGCGAGCTGATCGCCGAGATGCGGGCCGTCGAGGCCGCGCTCGCCTGCCGGCCGGCCGAGGATCTCGTGGCCCTGCGCCGGCCGCTCGCCACCGGGCGCGATGCGCTCGAGCGGGCGACGGGCTGGATGGTGGAGCAGGGCGAGGCCGATCCGCCGCGCGCGCTCGCCGGCGCGGTGCCCTATCTGAAGCTGCTCGGCACCGTGGCGGGCGGCTGGCTCATGGCCAAGGGCGCGCTCGCGGCCGAAGCGCGCCTCGAAGCCCGCACCGGCGACGCCGGCTTCAACGCCGCCAAGCTCGCGACCGCGCGCTTCTACGCCGAGCACGTTCTCCCCGCCGCCCCGGGGCTGCTGCCAGGGGTGACCGGCGGCGCCACAATCATGGGTTTCGACCTCGAGCGGTTCTAACCATTTCTTTACGACGACGGTCTAGCCTCGGCAGCGATGCCGCGCCGCCGCCTCCCGCTGCTGCTCTGCTGCGCCTGCGTCCTCGCCGCCGGCGAGGCCGCCGCCCATCAGGTCGTGCTGACCTCGAAATCACCCTACTGGGAGGTCGGCGTGCGCGACGACAGCTTGAGCCGCGCCTGCTCGCTCAATCAGTTCGGCCCGCAGCATCCCGGCGACCTCGTCGCCCACTTCACCGGCCCGCAGGGCGGCGCCGTGCTCGACATCGCCAAGGGCACCGGCGTCAATCTGCGCGACCCCAACCACCTCGCCAGGCCGGCCGAGGACTATTTCTTCCGCAATGTCGGCACGACGAGCTGCGAGGTGCTGGTCGGCGGTCGCAAGGGCGTCAAGGACGCTACCGGGCACTGAGGCACGCTTTTGCCGAACGTTAACCCGCCGGCGCTCTAATGGCGGCGGCAGATTCCGTTTTCCCCGGAGTAAAGCACCATGGACGGTTCGACGGCTCTCGACGGTGTCTCTGTTCTCGTCGTGGACGATGACGAGGCGATGCGCACGCTGGTGTGCCGCATGCTGAAGCGCATGAAGATCGGTCATGTCCTCGAGGCCGAAGGCGGCGAGCAGGCGCTCGAGCGGCTCGCCGCCGCGCCCGGCGGCATCGACGTCGTGGTCTGCGATTGGAACATGCCCGGCATGTCGGGCATGGAGCTTTTCAAGCAGGTCCATGCCGGCCGGCCCGACCTCCCGTTCCTGATGCTCACCGGCCGGGCCGATCTCGACTCCGTCGTTGCCGCCAAGAAGGCCGGTGTCCACGGCTACATCGTCAAGCCGATCGCGCCGCAGGAGCTCAAGACCAAGATCACCTTCCTCATCAGCCACGGCACGACGCATGCCTGACACGCGGGCCGTCTCCTCGCCCGCCGAAGGCGCGCCGGGAGCGGCACCGCCGCCTCAGACGGTGGCGCCGAAGACGCCGGTCGAGGACGTTCTGCTCGCCTATGTCGACCAGCTCGCCGGCGACCGCGCCGGCCACCGCGCCATCTGCTTCCATCTCTCGCGGCTCAACCGCGCCCATCGCCAGGAAAAGCACCTCCAGATCGCCGCGAACCTGCTCAAGGGCGCGGTCGACCAGTTCTCCGGCCGCCTCTTCGTGCTGCGCAGCGCCGACATCGTCATCGTCTGCAAAGGGATCACGGCGCGCGCCATCGACCAGACCGTCGACGCGCTGCGCTATCTCTTCAATGACGACAAGCTGGCGAAGCAGGGCGGCGAGGCGCAATTCTATTCGGTCTTCGACCTCGAGATCGGCTACCCGCAATTCTCCTCGCTGATCCAGCAGATCCGCGACAAGGAGGCGAAGCAGCTGGCCAAGGCGAACCGTGAGCCGGCGAAACCGGTGGAGCGGCGCCTCAACGAGCTGCTCGACGCGCTGTCGGGCACCGACCTCTCGCACATGGTGCGCCGGCAGACGGTGTGGGAGCTGCACCCCGAGAAGAAGCCGCAGCCCAAGTTCGACGAGCTCTTCGTCTCGATCGAGCGCTTGAGCAGCGTGATCTCGCCCGATGTCAGCCTCGCCAAGGACCGCCACCTCTTCCAGTATTTGACGCGCTGGCTCGACCGGCACGTGCTGACGCGGCTCGCCTGGGAGCAGTTCGGCAATGCGCGGCCGGTCAGCTTCAACATCAACGTCGCGACGCTGCACACGCCGGAGTTCCTCAAATTCGACAATGAGCGCGCCGCCGGCTGGCGCGGCCGCACCATCCTCGAAATCCAGCTCGGCGATCTCTGGGCCGACCTGGCGGCCTACCTCGCCATCGCCGATCTGGTGAAGCAGCGGGGATATCTCCGCTGCCTCGACGGCATCACCCACCAGGCCTTTCCCTGCATCAACTTCCAGCATCTGAAGATCGACCTGGTGAAGCTGATCTGGGACGATGCGCTGCTGCAGCAGGACGAGGCGGCGACGCGAACCCTGCTGCAGGCGATCCGCGACTGCGGCACCGGCCGCATCGTCCTCACCCGCTGCGGCCGCGCCGAGGCAGTGAAGTTCGGCCAGGCGCTCGGCATCCACCTGTTCCAGGGCTGGCACCTCGACCGGCTCAGCGGCACGCCGCCGAGCTGACGCCGGTCACCCCGGCTTGGCGTTGACGCAGCGCAGCAGCTTCCAGTAGCCGAAGAGATTGCTCGGCAGCGTCTCGCGCACCTGCAGCCCGCTCTGGGCGAGGAAGCGGTCGAGCGGGAAGTCGGCATGGAAGCCGATCTTGCCGGCGAGCGGGGCCAGGCGCTTCTCGACGAAGCGCATCACCGGATTCTCGCTGGTGAAGTGATTGACCACGACGATGGTGCCGCCGGGCTTGCAGACGCGCCGCATCTCGGCGGCGAAGCGCGCCGGGTCGGGCACCACCGAGGCGACGTAGAGCGCCAGCACCGCGTCGAAGGCGTTGTCCTCGAAGCTCATCCGCTCGGCGTCCATCAGCAGCAGCGCCTCGACCTGGGCGAGCTTCAGCCGCTCGACGCGGCGCTGCGCCTTGGCCAGCATCTCGGCCGAGACGTCGATGCCGGTGACGCGCGCGTCGCGGCGGAAATGGGGCAGCGACAGGCCGGTGCCGACGCCGACCTCGAGGATGCGCTGTCCCGGCCGATCGTTGGCGAGGCGCACCGCCTGCTTGCGGCCGGGATGGAACACCGGCCCGAACACCAGATCGTAGGAGCCCGAGAACAGACGATAGGTCTTGAGCGTATCCTCGATGTCCATTTCCGCCCCGCGCCGCAGCCGCGCCGCTTGCTTCGGCGGGTCCGGTCGCCGGCAGCGACCGACCCGCCCGACCGCGTGTCACCGAAGGGTAACCGCCGGAGGTGCGGCTTGCCAAGCCGCCTCTACCGGAAGGCGCGGCCGCCGGTCCGCTCAGCCGAAAGCGATGACCTTCTGCCGCTGCTCGCCGAGGCCGCTGACGCCGAGGCGCATGGTGTCGCCGGGCTTGAGGAAGCGCGGCGGCTTCATGCCGAGGCCGACGCCGGCAGGCGTGCCCGTGGGGATTACGTCGCCCGGCATCAGGGTCATGAAGTGGCTGATGTAGCTCACGATCTTGGCGCAGGAGAAGATCATGTTGCGGGTCGAGCCGTTCTGCATGCGCTGGCCGCTCACCTCGCAGAAGAGATCGAGCGCCTGCGGATCCGGCACCTCGTCGGCGGTCACCAGCCAGGGGCCCAGCGGACAGAAAGTATCCGCGCTCTTGCCCTTCGACCAGTTGCCGCCGCGCTCGAGCTGGAAGTTGCGCTCGGAGACGTCGTTGACCACGCAATAGCCGGCGACGTGCTTCAGCGCCTCGCTCTCGTTCACATATCGCGTGGTGCTGCCGATGACGATGCCGAGCTCGACCTCCCAGTCGCCCTTCTGCGCCCCGCGGGGCAGCATCACCTCGTCATTTGGGCCGGTGATCGAGCTGATCGCCTTGAGGAACAGGACCGGCTCCGTCGGTATCTGCATACCGCCTTCCTTGGCATGATCGACATAGTTGAGCCCGACGCAGACCAGCTTTGGCACCTGCGCGACGCAAGGGCCGAGGCGCGGATTGCCGGAAACCGCCGGCAGGCTCGCCGGGCTGAGCTTCCTGAGCTTGTCGAGCGAGGCGGGCGCGAGCGCGTCGGGCGTCAGGTCCTTGATCACGCCCGAGAGGTCGCGGATCCCGCCGTCGCGGTCGAGCATCCCGGGTTTCTCCTGGCCGCGCGGGCCGTAGCGAAGCAGCTTCATGGCGAATTCCTCCTTGGTGGTTAGAGCGACCAGCCGCCATCGATCAGATGGATGGCGCCGGTGGTGAAGCTCGATTCATCGCTGGCGAGATAGACCGCCAGCGCGGCGATCTCTTCCGCCGTGCCGAGGCGCCCGAGCGGCTGGCGCTGGACGAAAGCGTCGCGCACCGCCTGCGTGCCGCCCTGCGCGGCGATGCGATCGTCGAGCGAGGGGGTGGCGATGGTGCCGGGGCAGATGGCGTTGCAGCGGATGCCTTGCCGGATGTAGTCGATGGCGACCGCCTTGGTGAGGCCGATCACCGCCGCCTTGCTGGTGCCGTAGACGAAACGGTTGGGCGCGCCTTTGACCGAGGAGGCGCCGGACGACATGTTGATGATCGAGGCGCCCTTGCCGCGCTTCAGCATCGCCGGCAGGAAGGCGCGGATCATCCGGTACATGCTGCGCACATTGAGGTCCATGGTGAAGTCCCAGTCCTTCTCCGTGCAGTCGAGCACCGTGCCGTGATGGACGAAGCCGGCGCAGTTGAACAGCACGTCGACGGCGCCGAGCTCGCCGGCCAGCGCGGTGATCGCCGCGGCATCCATCACATCGAGCCGGCAGATGTCGAGCGGACCCCGCGCCGCGCCTTTCACCTCTTCGAGCCCGGTGAGATTGACGTCGGTGGCGATGACGCTCGCCCCTTCGGCGGCAAAGGCCAGCGCCGAGGCGCGGCCGATGCCCTGCGCGGCGGCGGTGACGAGGGCGGTCTTGCCCTTGAGCCGATCGGCCATTGCTGCCTCCCCTGTTCCCGGTCCGGCAAATTGCCACGCCGCGACCGGGACTGTAAATTGCCAAGCACGAGGAGGCCCCATGCTGCCGCTCGCCATCCGCCTCAGCCCGGCCGACAATGTCGTCGTCGCGCGCGCCGATCTGCTGGCCAACACGCCGCTCGCCGAGGAGCAGATCACCTGCCGTGGCCATGTGCCGGCCGGCCACAAGCTGGCGACGGCGCCGATCGCCAAGGGCGAGGCGGCGCGCAAATACGGCCAGATCATCGGCTTCGCCACGTCCGACATCGCCCCGGGCGAGCACGTCCACACCCACAATTTGGCGATGGGCAATTTCGCCCGCGACTACGCCTTCTGCGCCGATGCGACGCCGACCGCGATGGTGCCGGAGGCCGAGCGGGCGACCTTCCAGGGCATCAGGCGCAGCGACGGCAGGGTCGCGACGCGCAACTATCTCGGCATCCTGACCAGCGTCAATTGCTCGGCGACGGCGGCGAAGCTCATCGCCGACCAATTTCGCGGCGCGGCGCTCGCCGACTTCCCCCATGTCGACGGCGTCGTCGCGCTCGGCCACGGCACCGGCTGCGGCATGGCGAGCGAAGGCGAGGCCATGGACGTGCTGCGGCGGACCATCGCCGGCTATGCGCGGCATCCGAACTTCGCCGGCGTGCTGATCCTGGGGCTGGGCTGCGAGGCCAACCAGATCGGCGGGCTGATGGCGGCCGAAGGGCTCGAGGCCGGTCCCTTCCTCCACGCCATGACCATCCAGGAGACCGGCGGCACGGCGAAGACGGTGCGCGACGGCGTCGCGCGGCTGCGCGAGATGCTGCCCGAGGCGGACCAGGCGCGGCGGCAGACGCTGCCGGCGAGCCATCTGACGCTGGCGCTGCAATGCGGCGGCTCCGACGGCTATTCCGGCATCACCGCCAACCCCGCGCTCGGCGCCGCGGTCGATCTGCTGGTGCGGCATGGCGGCACGGCGGTGCTGTCGGAGACGCCGGAGATCTACGGCGCCGAGCATCTGCTGACGCGGCGCGCGGCGAGCCGCGCCGTCGGCGAGAAGCTGGTGGCGTGCATCCGCTGGTGGGAGGAGTACACCGCCCGCACCGGCGGCGAGATGAACAACAACCCCTCGCCCGGCAACAAGGCCGGCGGCCTCACCACCATTCTCGAGAAGTCGCTGGGCGCGGTGGCGAAAGGCGGCACCACCAACCTGGTCGAGGTCTACCGCTACGCCGAGCCGATCACCGCCAAGGGCTTCGTGTTCATGGACACGCCCGGCTACGACCCGGTCTCGGCCACCGGGCAGGTGGCGGGCGGCGCCAACCTCATCTGCTTCACCACCGGACGCGGCTCGGTCTTCGGCTGCAAGCCGGCGCCGAGCCTGAAGCTCGCCACCAACACGCCGCTCTATCGCCGCATGACCGACGACATGGACATCGATTGCGGCCCGATCGCCGAAGGCCGCGCCTCGGTGCAAGAGATCGGCCGGCAGATCTTCGACCTCATCCTCGCCACCGCCTCCGGCCAGCAGACCAAGAGCGAGGCGCTCGGCATCGGCGAGGAGGAGTTCACGCCCTGGCAGATCGGCGCGGTGATGTGAGGGCGCGCGCCGCGGCTGCCGACTGATACTTTTCTACCGCTGCACCCCTCACGCGCCAAGGCCGCTGAGGGGTGCCGTGCTAGGCTTGGCGATGAGCGCTCTTTCTCATCGTGAAGCGGATGAAGGCGGCGGCGGCGGGCGGCAAAAACCGTCCCAATGACTCACCGGTATCCCGGCCGATGTTTCCCGTGAAGCGAGTGGCGCCGCCGACACGGCAGAAGCGACTGCCGCAGCGGCGCCGCTTATCGGGCCGGCGCTTGCGCGGCACCGCCCTGCGCCCCGAGCGCCGCCCGGTAGGCGGCGATGCGCTTGGCGTTCTTGCCGAGGTCGGAGATGCCGACGCGGCTCGCCGAGCGCATGTCGACGCGCGTGCCCTCGCCTTCCGCCACGACGCGGATGACGATGTCGTCGGTGAAGCCGTACCAGCGCGAGCGGTCACAGGCCTCGA
>JASHTP010000358.1 GCA_030040495.1 Alphaproteobacteria bacterium | reverse complement strand
CGCCGCGGCGCTGCCGCCGCTCGCCGCCAACCTGGCGCCCGACATCGAGCGCCGCCTCGACGAGCTCAGGCTCGCGCTGCAGGCGGGGCCGGTCACGCTGGCGAGCCTGCCGCCGAGGCTCACGCGCGACTGGATCGCCGCTGACGGGCGCGCGCGCGTCGAGGTCTATCCCAAGGGCGATGCGCGCGACAACGAGGTGCTGCGCCGCTTCGCCGCCGCCGTCCGCCAGGTCGCCCCCGATGCCACCGGCACGCCGGTGACCATCCAGGAATCGGCGCGCACGGTGACGCACGCCTTCATCGTCGCCGGCATCATCGCGCTGGCGGCGATTTCCGTGCTGCTGGCGTTGGTGCTGCGGCGGCTCTGGGACGTGCTGGTGGTGCTGGCGCCGCTGCTGCTCGCCGGCCTCCTGACCATGGCGACCAGCGTCCTGGCGGGCCTGCCGCTCAACTTCGCCAACATCATCGCCCTGCCGCTGCTGCTCGGCGTCGGCGTCGCCTTCGACATCTATTTCGTCATGCGCTGGCGCGCCGGCTATGGCGATCTGCTGCAGTCGAGCACCGCGCGCGCCGTCCTGTTCAGCGCCCTCACCACCGGGACCGCCTTCGGCTCCCTGGCGCTGTCGAACCATCCGGGAACCTCGGAAATGGGCAAGCTGCTGACGGTCGCGCTGTTCTACACGCTGCTCTGCACCTTCTTCGTGCTGCCGGCGCTGCTCGGCCCGGTCAAGGAGCGCTGAGCGCGGCTCGGCGCGGCGCCGGCAGGTCGGCGTAGCTGACGAGCTCGATGCCGGCGCGCTCGATCGCCGCGCGCACCGCGGCGCTCTGCAGCGCCGCCAGCTCCTCGACCGGGCGATAGCCCGGCATGGTGCGCTTGAGCCGCGGCGTCTGCGCCACCGCCGGATGGCAATAGAGCTCGCTCACGCCTTCCGGCAGCGCCGCGACCAGGCGCAGCACGCGCGCTTCCGTCATCGCCCCGGTCCAGGCTATGCCGAGCAGATGATCGTTGAGCGCGAGGCCGGCGCGGCGCAGCCTTCGGCGCAGCAGCGCGATCCAGGGCGCGTAGAGCGGCCGGCGGACGCGGCTCCCTTCGGCCGCGGCGGCGCGGCGGAGCAGCGCGAAGGGCTCGTCGGGCACGCGCACCGCGCGAAGGCCGAACTCGCGGCCGATGCGCAGGATCAGCCCGGCCACCGTCGGGTGGATATGCATGTGGCGATGGGCGTTGACGTGGTCGAGCGCCAGGCCGGTGGCGCGGAAGGCGGCGAACTGCGCGCGGATCTCGGCGGCGAGCTGGCGCCGCGCCGCGGCGCGGAAGAAGAAGCGGCAGCCGGCGCGCACAAGGTTCTGGTCGAAGCCGCCGTCGCGGCCGACGAGGTCGGGCACCGACGCCGGCGGCAGCACCGGCGATCCCTCGACGAGATTGAGGTGGAGGCCGACTCTGAGCCGCGGCAGTCGGCGCGCGCGCGCCGCCGCGTCGGCCGCCGCCGGCGCGCCGACCATCAGGCTGGCGCAGGTGAGGATGCCGTCGCGGCTCGCGCGCTCGACCGCTTCGTTGACGGCGTCGTCGAGGCCGAAATCGTCGGCGCAGACGATGAGCCGCCGGCGCAGCGTCAGTGCGCCATCTCCCGCTCGCGCAGGAACTGGAAGAACTCGACGCCCTCGCGCAGACGCCGCACCATCATCTCGGGGCTGCGCACCATCTCGCCGACGATCGAGGCGATCTTGCCGGCGCGGAAATAGAAGCGCCGGTAGAAGTGCTCGACCGAGTCGAAGATCTCCTGGTGCGACAGGTGGGGATAGTGGAGCGGCGCGATCTGGATGCCGTGCTCGTCGACGAGCTCGGCATGGTCGGCGTCGAACCAGCCGTTCTCGACCGCCTGCTTGTGCAGGAAGGTGCCGGGATAGGGCGCGGCGAGCGAGACCTGGATGGTGTGCGGGTTGATCTCGGTGGCGAAGCGGATCGTCTCCTCGATCGTCTCCTTGGTCTCGCCGGGAAGCCCGAGGATGAAGGTGCCGTGGATGGTGACGCCGAGCTCGTGGCAGTCCCTGGTGAAGCGGCGCGCGACGTCGACCAGCATGCCCTTCTTGATGTTGTGCAGGATCTGCTGGTTGCCGGACTCGTAGCCGACCAGCAGCAGCCTGAGGCCGTTGTCGCGCAGCACCTTGAGCGTGTCGCGCGGCACGTTGGCCTTGGCGTTGCACGACCAGGTGACGCCGAGCCTGCCGAGCTCGCGCGCGATCGCCTCCGCGCGCGGCAGATTGTCGGTGAAGGTGTCGTCGTCGAAGAAGAACTCCTTCACCTGCGGGAACAGCTGCTTGGCGAGGCGGATCTCCTCGACCACGTGGCCGACGCTGCGCACGCGGTAGCGGTGGCCGCCGACCGTCTGCGGCCAGAGGCAGAAGGTGCAGCGCGACTTGCAGCCGCGGCCCGTATAGAGCGACAGATAGGGATGCTTGAGATAGCCGATGAAGTAGTCCTCGATCGTGAGGTCGCGCTTGTAGACCTCGGTGACGAAGGGCAGCCGGTCCATGTCCTCCAGCACCGCGCGCTCGCGATTGTGGACGATCGCGCCGGCGGCGTCGCGATGGCTGAGCCCGTCGATCTCGGCGAAGCGCCGCCCCTCGGCGACCTCCTTGACGGTGAAGTCGAACTCGTTGCGCGCGACGAAGTCGATCGCGCTCGAGGCCTTGAGGCTCTCCTCGGGCTGGACCGCGACGCGCGCGCCGACGAAGCCGAGCTTGATCTTCGGGTTCACGTCGCGCATCGCCTCGGCCACCTTGACGTCCGAGGCGAAGGAGGGCGTCGAGGTGTGCAGCACCGCGAGCTCGTAGTCGCTCGCCAGCGGCAGCACCTGCTCGAGCGTCAGCCGCGCCGGCGGAGCGTCGATGAGCCGGCTGCCCGGAACCAGCGCGGCGGGCTGGGCGAGCCAGGTCGGATACCAGAAGGAGCGGATCTCGCGCCGCGCCTGGTAGCGCGAGCCGGCGCCGCCGTCGAACCCCTCATAGGACGGCGGGTGAAGGAACAGGGTCTTCATCATGCCGGACTGTCTCCGTCGAGGATCAGCTGCCCGTCGCGACCGATGCGGAAGGTCCGATCGCGCCAGGCAACCTTTCGGGTGAAGAAGCTAGCGACAAAAACCGCGAACGACAACAGATCGCGGCCCGGCACCAGCCGGAGCGGCGTCGGGGGCAGGCGCAGCGCGCGGTCGACCATCCGCACCATGACGAAGCGGCAGAAGAGCGCCGCGAGCAGCATCGCCGGCGCCGCCAGCGGATTGTTGCCGAGCGCCAGCGCGGCGATCGCCAGCACCATCGGCTGCGTCACCACCGAGCCCAGGAACCCCGCCGGCGCCACGGCGCGGATGGTGCGCGCCCAGCGCAGCTCGTGGCGGAAGAGCGCGGCGAGGCTGGGCTCGGCGATGATGTTGTCGACGAGGTGGGGCGACAGCACCACCTTGCGGCCGAGGCGGCGCACCGCCTCGCCCAGCGCGTGGTCGTCGGCGAGCCGATCGGCGATCGCGGCGAAGCCGCCGACCGCGGCGAGCGTGTCGCGGCGCAGCGCCAGCGTCGCGCCGAAGCAGCCGCCGCGCGCCCCCAGCCGTTCCGCCACCAGCGCCTGCGGCAAGAAGCCGTGATTGATGTGCAGCGCCGCGAGCCTCGACCAGGGACCGGCCGCCGGCACGCCGCGATAGAGGCAGGTGACGAGGCCGGTCGCGGGGTCGAGCAGCGGCGCGGTGACCGCGGCGAGATAGTCCGGCGCGACCCGCATGTCGCTGTCGGCGATGACGATGAGATCGTGGCGCGCCGCCGGCAGCATGTTCTGCAGATTGGCCACCTTGAGGTTGCCGCCGCGCCGGCCGCTCTCGACCACCAGGGTCAGATCGGCGGCGGGGAACTCGGCGATGAGGCGCCGGACCACGGCGATGGCGGGGTCGGCGCCGTCCTGCACGCCGAAGACGATCTGCCAGGCGGGATAGTCCTGGCGGCAGAACGAGGCGAGATTCTCGTAGAGGTCGGAATCCTCGCCGCACAGCGGCTTGAGGATGCTGGCGGGCGGGGCGGCGGAAGGCCGGCGCTGCGCGCGCTCGGCGAAGCGGCGCGTCACCCAGCCGGCATAAAGCAGGTAGACGCAGCCCGCGGCGCTGCCCGCAAGCAGGAGCCATCCCAGAAAAATTAACCAATTTGGATACATTTTAGATACATAGTGCGGCTTCGACGGTTGCTACCAGCTCCGCCGG
>JASHTP010000357.1 GCA_030040495.1 Alphaproteobacteria bacterium | reverse complement strand
GGACGAGGAGGCGCTTGCCCCGGGCGCGCAGCCAGGCGACGGCGGCGGCCGCGCCGGCGATGGGCGCGTCGCCGATATTGAGCACGCCCCAGGCGTCGAGCACGACGAGGTCGAAATCCTCGGCGATGGCGGCGAGGTCGGCGATGCGCCGCGGCGTCACCGGCGGCGGCTTGGCCGGGAGCCGGATTTCAGCGCGGCGATAAACGCGCCAGGCATCGGCGAAGGCGAGGGAGGGCACGGGCGCCCTTCTAGCGACGGCGCGTGATGCTCGCAAGGAAGCGGCGCGGTTGAGCCCGGTCCTGCCGGTCTGTATGGTGCGGCAAAACCAGCCCTGAGAGCGAGGAGCGCCGCCATGCCCGACGATGTCAGGAAACCCACGGTCGACAAGTCGAAGCTGCCGAGCCGCCATGTCACGGTCGGGCCGGAGCGGGCGCCGCACCGCTCCTACCTCTACGCCATGGGCCTCACCGACGAGCAGATCGCCCAGCCGCTGGTCGGCGTCGTCACCACCTGGAACGAGGCCGCGCCCTGCAACATCGCGCTGATGCGCCAGGCGCAGGCGGCGAAGAAGGGCGTCGCCGCCGCCGGCGGCACGCCGCGCGAGTTCACCACCATCACCGTCACCGACGGCATCGCCATGGGCCATGCCGGGATGAAGTCGTCGCTGGTGTCGCGCGAGGTGATCGCGGACTCCGTCGAGCTCACCATGCGCGGCCATTGCTACGACGCGATGGTAGGCTTCGCCGGCTGCGACAAGTCGCTGCCCGGCCTGATGATGGCGATGGTGCGGCTCAACGTGCCTTCGGTCTTCATCTATGGCGGCTCGATCCTGCCCGGCAAGTTCCACGGCAAGGACGTCACCGTCGGCGACGTGTTCGAGGCGGTGGGCGCGCACAGCGCCGGGCGCATGAGCGATGCGGAGCTACACGAGCTCGAATGCGTCGCCTGCCCGTCCTCCGGCTCCTGCGGCGGCCAGTTCACCGCCAACACCATGGCCTGCGTCTCCGAGGCGATCGGCCTGGCGCTGCCGGGCTCGGCCGGCCCGCCGGCGCCCTATGACAGCCGCGACAGCTTCGCCGAGGCGTCGGGCGAGGCGGTGATGGCGCTGCTGCGCCGGCGTATCCGGCCGCGCGACATCGTCACGCGCAAAGCACTCGAGAACGCCGCCATGGTGGTCGCGGCCTCCGGCGGCTCGACCAACGGGGCGCTGCACCTGCCGGCGATCGCGCACGAGGCGGGGATCGATTTCGACCTCCACATCGTCGCCGAGATCTTCAAGCGCACGCCCTATATCGCCGACATGAAGCCCGCCGGCCGCTACGTCGCCAAGGACCTTTTCGATGTCGGCGGCGTGCCGGTGCTGATGAGGGCGCTGCTCGACGGCGGC
Organism: Alphaproteobacteria bacterium; assembly: GCA_030040495.1. Taxonomy (GTDB): domain Bacteria; phylum Pseudomonadota; class Alphaproteobacteria; order ATCC43930; family CGMCC-115725; genus DAHUYF01. The sequence goes on along the minus strand of JASHTP010000357.1, from coordinate 5,878 downwards.
TATCTCCATGGCGACTGCCTCACCGTCACCGGCAGGACGGTGGCCGAGAATCTCGCCGGCGTGACGCTGCCCAAGAACCAGGACGTGGTGCGCCCGACCTCGAACCCGCTCAGCCCCACCGGTGGGGTCGTCGGCCTCAAAGGCAATCTCGCGCCGCAGGGCGCGATCGTGAAGGTCGCCGGCATGCACGACCTCAAATTCCGCGGCACCGCGCGCTGCTTCGATCGCGAGGAGGACGCGTTTGCCGCGGTGGAGCGGCGCGACTACAAGAAGGGCGAGGTCATCGTCATCCGCTACGAGGGCCCGCGCGGCGGACCGGGCATGCGCGAGATGCTGTCGACCACCGCGGCGATCACCGGCCAGGGCATGGGCCACGAGGTGGCGCTCATCACCGATGGGCGTTTCTCCGGCGCGACGCGCGGTTTCTGCGTCGGCCATATCGGCCCCGAGGCGGCGGTCGGCGGGCCGATCGCGCTGCTGCGCGACGGCGACGTCATCACCATCGACGCCGAGGCCGGCACCATCGATGTCGAGCTCAGCTCGGCCGAGCTGGCGGAGCGACGCAAGGCGTGGAAGCCGCGCCGGCACGACTACCAGTCGGGCGCGCTGTGGAAATACGCGCAGATCGTCGGCGACGCGGAGAAGGGCGCGGTGACGCACCCCGGGGGCAAGGCCGAGACGCATGTCTATGCCGACATCTGAGGGGCGATGACGCGGCGGACGTTGCGCCGCTCGGACGAGCTCGTCGCCGCCGGACTCGTGCCGCCGGCGCGCGCCGCCGAGATCGCCGCGGTCGCCGAGCACTTCGCGGTGGCGGTCACGCCGGCGATGGCGGCGCTGATCGAACCCGGCGACGCCGCCGATCCGATCGCCCGCCAGTTCCTGCCCGACGCCGGCGAGCTCGAGTCTGCGCCGGAGGAGCTGGCCGACCCCATCGGCGATCGCCGTCTCTCGCCGGTCAAGGGCATCGTCCATCGTTATCCCGACCGGGTGCTGCTGAAGCCCAGCCATGCCTGCCCGGTCTATTGCCGTTTCTGCTTTCGCCGCGAGCAGGTCGGCCCGGGCGGGGAGGGCCTCGATGCGGCCGAGCTCGAGGCGGCCCTCGATTACATCCGCGCCCGGCCGGAGATCTGGGAGGTGATCGTCACCGGCGGCGATCCCTTCCTGCTGTCGCCGCGCCGGCTCGGCCTTGTCGTGCGCGCGCTGGACGCGATCCCGCATCTCGGCGTCATCCGCTTCCACACCCGCGTGCCGATCGTCGAGCCGCGCCGGGTCGGGCCGGCGCTGGTGCGGGCGCTCAAGGCCGAGAAGGCGGTCTATGTCGCGATCCATGCCAACCATCCGCGCGAGCTCACCCGCGAGGCGCGCGCCGCCTGCCGGCGGCTCGCCCGGGCGGGGATTCCGCTGCTCGGCCAGAGCGTGCTGCTCAAGGGCGTCAACGACGATGCCGCGACCTTGACCGAGCTTTTTCGCGGCCTCGTCGCCATGCGGGTGAAGCCCTATTACCTCCACCATCCGGATCTGGCGCGGGGCACCGCTCGATTCCGGCCGACCCTCGCGCAAGGCCGGGCACTGATGCGGGAGCTGCGCGGCCGAGTCTCGGGCCTCTGCCAGCCGAGCTACGTGCTGGACCTGCCGGGCGGGCATGGCAAGGTGCCGGTCGGGCCGTGCTACGCCACGCCGGGCGAGGCCGAGACGGAATGGCTGATCGAGGATCCCTGGGGCGCCCGCCACGCATATCCGCCCCGCCCCCAGCGCAGGTGAGGCGCCGGCGCCGGCCGGTTCATCCCGGACCTCAGGCAATTAAGGTTAATGCTTTGAATATCAAACTTATTGCCTGCGCGCGCGCGCCATTGTAGAGAAAGAACGGGCGAAAACGGGTGCGGCGCCGAAAGCGCTTGTTAACGCCGGCGCGCTAGCCTGTAATTCTCCCGACAGAGGCTTGGCCCATGCGAATCGCTCGCACCAATTTCGACCGGCAAGAGCACCGGCGCGACCGGCGCTATGCGCTGCCGCCCCTGACCGTCATCATCGACGAGCTGGAATACGTCACCGACAATTGGTCGCTGGGCGGCTTTCAGCTCACCGGCGAGCTGCCTTTCGCCGTCGGCGCGGTGGTCGCCGGCACGCTCCATATCGACGGCAGCGACGGATTCGAATTCAACGCCGAAATCGTGCGCAAGGACGCGGCGGCGGGCTCTTTCGGCTTCCAGTTCCGCGAGCTGACACCGCTGGCCATGACCAAGCTCGACCGCGCCCTAGCGCGGCGCTTGGTATCGCGGCGGCGGGTGTGAGCGGCAAGGCGCTCCTCGCGCTCGGCGGCGCGTTCGCGCTCGCCATTGCCGGCGGGCCGGCCTCCGCCGCCGACCAGCTGCAGCCGCTCACCGTCAATGGCGAGACCCTGGTGCGCGGCGGCGCGCCCTTGCCCGAGTTTCACCTCAATTTCATGCTCGACGATCCCGGGCACGACGCGCCGAAGCTGCCGGGCGGCGGGGAGGATCTCGAGATCGCGCTGACCTCGCCCAACAACGGCGTCTTCCACTTCCTGTTCTCGCCGCGGCCGCAAGTCGGCTTCGGCTATGACCGGCTGACCGACAGCAACCGCAGCTTTGCCGGCCTGACCTGGAGCCTCTTCAACAATGACGGTCTCTTCGGCAGCGTCGGCCTGGCCGGCAGCTACGACGCCGGATCGGACACGCCCTACGATCCGCAGCGGCGCTCGCTCGATCCGTCGCTGATGGTGCGCGGCGCGATCGAGTTCGGCTATCGCCTCGGCGACCAGCACAGCCTGTCGCTCCGCCTCGACGAGGGCCGCGCCCCCGACTTGCGGCTCAACACCGAGACGTCGGACAATCTTCGCCTGCGCTACGGCCTGAAGTTCTGAGGCGGGCCGCCGGCGCCGCGCCGGCTAGGCGAGTGCCGACGCCGAGGGGCGCAGGGGCGCTCGCGGCGCGATCTCGCACCAGACCGGCGTGTGGTCCGAGGCCTTGTCCTTGCCGCGCGGGCCTTTGTCGATGTCGGCGGCGACGAGCCGGTCGGCCGCCTGCGGCGACAGCAGCAGATGGTCGATGCGCAGCCCTTCGTCGCGGTGCCAGCGGCCCTGCTGATAGTCCCAGAAACTGTAACGGTGCGGCTCGCGGTGGAAGACGCGGAAGGCGTCGGTGAGGCCGAGATTGAGCAGAGCTCGGAAGCGCCGGCGCGATTCCGGCTGGCACAGCGCGTCGCCGCCGAACAGGACGGGGTCGAACACGTCCTCGTCGGTCGGGCAGACATTGTAGTCGCCGGCCAGCACGAACGGAATCTCCTGCGCCAGCAGCGCGGCGGCGTGCGCCTTGAGCCGCGCCATCCAGGCGAGCTTGTAGCTGAATTTATCGGTGCCGACGGGATTGCCGTTGGGCAGGTAGAGCGAGGCGACGCGGAGATCGCCGAAGGTCGCCTCGACATAGCGCGCCTGCTCGTCGCCGTCGTCGCCGGGAAGCGCCTTGAGGACGTCGCGCGGCGGCTGCTTCGACAGAAGGGCGACGCCATTGTAGGTCTTCTGCCCGACCACTTCGGCGTGGTAGCCGAGCCCTTTGAGCTCGAGCGCCGGGAAATCGCCGGCGACGCATTTGATCTCCTGCAGGCAGACCACGTCCGGCTTCGCCGCTTCGAGCCAGGCGAGCAGGATCGGCAGCCGCACCTTGATCGAATTGACGTTGAAGGTGGCGATGTTCATCGGGTGCCGTCGCGAGAGGTTGTTGGCGGCATTTCCTCGGTGCGTCCTTCGACAGGATCAGGACGAGGCGATTTCCGTTGTGGCATCGGCCGAGATGCCGTGCTTGTCCTTCCTCATCCTGAGCCTGTCGAAGGACGCCGGATAGGTCCGCAGCCTCAGGCGATCGAAAAGGAGTTGCCGCAGCCGCACGACGAAGCGGCGTTGGGGTTCTTCACCTGGAAGGACGCGCCCATCATGTCCTCGACGAAGTCGATTTCGGCGCCCTTCACCAGCTCGAGCGAGACCGCATCGACCACCAGCTCGACGCCGTCGCGGGCGAAGACGAGATCATCGGCTCGGCGGTCGTCGTCGAAGCTGAAGCCGTATTGGAAGCCGGAGCAGCCGCCGCCGGAGACCGCAAGGCGCAGGAACGCGTTCGGGACGTTCTCCTGGCGCTTCAGCTCGGCGACGCGCCGGGCGGCGCTCTCGCTCAGCCTGACGCCGGCTTCGGGCGGGATGCTGCCCCCGTCGGACATGGTTAAGGCACTCCTTGACGGGCGCGCCGCGCGCGCCCGGCGATGCTGCCCTCTATGTAGGTGAAACTCCGGCTTTGTCAAACGCCGCCGGCACCGGCCGCCGCAATTGCCAATAGGGGGCGTGGGGTCTAGGTTTCCGCGATCATGTCGATGCCGGCGCCGCTCGCCCCTTACGCCTCGCGCCCGGAGGAGAGCCGCGGCCGTCTCCATCCGGAGGAGGAGAGCGCGTCGCGCAGCGCCTTCCAGCGCGATCGCGACCGGATCATCCATTCGACGGCCTTCCGCCGCCTGCAATACAAGACCCAGGTCTTCGTCTACCATGAGGGCGATCATTACCGCACGCGCCTCACCCACAGCCTCGAAGTGGCGCAGATCGCGCGCAGCATCAGCCGCGCCCTCGGCCTCAACGAAGACCTCGCCGAGGCCCTGGCGCTGGCGCACGATCTCGGCCACACCCCCTTCGGCCATGCCGGCGAGGACGCGCTGGCGGCGGCGATGAAGCCCTATGGCGGCTTCGGCCACAACGACCAGACGCTGCGCATCCTGACGCGACTCGAGCGGCGCTATGCCGGCTTCGACGGCCTCAACCTCACCTGGGAGACGCTCGAGGGGACGGTGAAGCACAACGGCCCGGTCGCGCCGCCCCTGCCGAGTACGATCGGCGACTATGTGGCCCGGCACGATCTCGAGCTCGGCAGCTGGCCCGGCGCCGAGGCGCAGGTGGCGGCGATGTCCGACGACATCGCCTACAACAACCACGATCTCGATGACGGGCTGCGCGCCGGTCTTTTCGCGCTCCGTGACCTCGGCGACCTGCCGCTGGTGGGGCCGATTCTCGCCGAGGTGGCGCGGCGCCATTCCGGCATCGACGATGCGCGGCTCATCCACGAATCGATCCGGCGGCTGATCGACCGCATGGCCTCCGACCTCATTGCCGAGAGCCGGCGCCGGCTCGAGGCGGCCCGCGCCCGGAGCGCCGGCGAGATCCGCGCCTTGGGCGCCCCGGTGGCGGCGTTCTCCGAAACCTTCGGGCGCGAGGCCAGGGCGCTGCGCGACTTTCTCTTCGAGCGCATGTACCGTCATTACCGCGTCAACCGCATGGCGTCGAAGGCGCGCCGCGTCGTCCAGGAGCTGTTCCAGCTGCTGCTCGCCGAGCCCGAATGCCTGCCGACGGAATGGCGGCAGCAGGCGCAGGGCGCCGGCACGCCGGCCACCGCGCGCCTCGTCGCCGACTACATCGCCGGCATGACTGACCGCTTCGCCCTCGACGAGCACCGCCGCCTCTACGACCGATACGCGCCGACCTGATGAACCTCTTCACCCATTTCCGCGACATCGTGATCTCCGAGCTGGTCGCGCTCGAACTCCCCGCCGGGCTCGAGCTCGGCCGCGTCGCGGTCGAGCCGCCGCGCGACCCCGCGCATGGCGATCTCTCGACCAACGCCGGAATGGTGTTGGCGAAGGCGGCGCGCATGGCGCCCAAGGCGATCGCCGAGCGTCTGCGCGCCAGGCTCGAGCGCCTGCCCGAAGTGACGTCGGCCGAGGTCGCGGGGCCTGGCTTCGTCAATTTGCGTCTCGAGGCGTCGTTCTGGCACGCGCGGCTCGCCGAGCTCCTGCGCGCCGGCACGTCCTATGGCGACTCGACGCT
>JASHTP010000356.1 GCA_030040495.1 Alphaproteobacteria bacterium | reverse complement strand
GTGTGGCTTCGATGGTTGCTACCGGCTCCGCTGGGCGGCGCTGGGGGTGGTTAAGATTGCTGTTGCATTCGGTCGCCGCATTGTCAACCATGCGGCGGCTTGGAGGAGAGCGCCCGAATGCCCCGGGAAGGCAAGAACATGAAGCGGGTCCGTTCGCTTGTCGACGGCTCCTGCAAGACCGCCGCCGTGCTCGCGCTGACCGCCTTCACGCTCGGCGCCTGCGCCACCCCGCCCAGTGATCCGGCGGCGCGCGCCGAGTTCGAAAAGACCAACGATCCGCTGGAGCCGCTCAACCGCAAGATCTTCGACTTCAACCTGTTCATCGACCGCGTCGCCTTCAAGCCGGTGGCACGCGGCTATGTCGCGGTAGTGCCCGAGATCGGCCGCAACGCGCTTCGCCATTTCCTCGACAATCTCAACGAGCCGCTGGTCTTCACCAACGATCTGCTGCAGGGCCAGTTCAAGCGCGCGCACGACACCTTCGCCCGTTTCCTGATGAATACCACGTTCGGCCTCGGCGGCATGATGGATCTTGCCAGCAAAAGCGGGCTCGAGAAGCAGACCGGCGATTTCGGCCAGACGCTTTATAGCTGGGGTGTGCCGGACGGGCCCTATCTGGTGCTGCCCTTCCTGGGACCGTCCGACCCGCGCGACGCGGTCGGCATGGGCGTCGACAGCTATGCCGATCCGTGGGATCGCTTGGCCTGGAACTACCATTATTGGTATTTGGGAATCGTCCGCGGCGCGGTCGACGCCGTCGACCAGCGCGCGCGCAATCTCGAGACCTTCGACGAGCTGCAGCGCAACGCCATCGACTTCTACGCCGAGCTCAGGAGCCTCTGGCGCCAGCACCGCGCCGCCGAGCTCCGGCATGGCGAGCCGGCGCCGATCCCCGGGCTCGATTCGCTCTACCGGGATCCCGCGGCGCAGACCTCGCAGGCGACGGCGAAGTAGCCGACGCTCAGCTGCGCAGCTGCGCGGCCTTCTTCTGCAGGGCGTCGACCAGCGCATCGGCGCCGCCGCGGCGCATCACCGAAGAGAATTCCGACCGCCGCGTCGCCAGCTCGCTCACCGTGCCGCTGAGATAGACGTCGACGATCTGCCAGCCGGCCTCGTCCTCGTGCATGAGATAGTCGAGCTGCACCGAATCGCCGTCGCTCTTGACCAGCTTGGAGTGGACGATGACGCCGTTCGCGGTCGTCGTCGTCGCCGGATCGACCTGGAAGCGCTCGCCGGAGTAATCGTCGAAGCGGTTCGCATAGGTGGCGACGCTGAACTCGCTGAACGCGGCGACGAGCTGCTGCTGCTGCTCGGCGGTGAGCGCCACCCAGGGCGGCCCGACCATCAGCCGCGTCATCAGCGGCAGGTCGAAGGCGCGGTGGATCGCCGGATCGAGCTTTTGGCTGCGGCCCTTGAAGCCGAGCTCCGGCCCGTCCTTCATCGTCGCCAGCAGCGTGTCGTAGAACGCCTTGATGGCGGCGACCGGGCCGGTCTCAGCGGCGGCGAAGCGCTGCGACACCGCGGCGACGGCAAGAGCCGCGGCGAAGAAGGCGCGACGAGAGATCATGCCCGCGCCGACAGCGTCCGGAGTTCGCGCCCGAGGGCGGCGAGGGCGGCGGCGGCGATGTGGCGGGCGTTGAGCCCGGCCTGGTCGTATTGCTTCATCGGCGTGTCATGGTCGATGAAGCGGTCGGGCAGGGTCAGCGGCCTGATCTTCAGCCCCTGGTCGAGCAGGCCCGCCTGCGCCAGATGCTGCAGCACGTGGCTGGCAAAGCCCCCCACCGCTCCCTCCTCCACCGTCACCAGGACCTCGTGCTCCCGCGCCAGGCGCTCCACCAGTTCCGTGTCCAGCGGCTTCAGGAACCGCGCATCCGCCACCGTCGCCGACAGCCCCATCGCCTGCAGCTCGTCCGCCGCCTTGAGGCATTCCTGCAGCCGAGCCCCCAGGCTCAGCAGCGCGATCGACGTCCCTTCCCGAACCACCCGGCCGCGGCCCAGCGCCAGCGGCGTGCCCCGCTCCGGCAGCGCCACCCCCACCCCCTCGCCCCGCGGATAGCGCACCGCCGACGGTCGGTCCTCGATCCCGGCGCAGGTCGCCACCATGTGCATCAGCTCCGCCTCGTCGGAGGCCGCCATGATCACGAAGTCCGGCAGGCAGCCGAGATAGGCCAGGTCGTACGACCCGGCATGCGTCGCCCCGTCCGCCCCCACCAGGCCCGCCCGGTCCAGCGCGAACCGCACCGGCAGACGCTGGATCGCCACGTCGTGCACCACCTGGTCGTAGGCCCGCTGCAAAAAGGTCGAGTAGATCGCCGCGAACGGCTTCATCCCCTCGCACGCCAAGCCCGCCGCGAACGTCACCCCATGCTGCTCCGCGATCCCCACGTCGAAGCACCGATCCGGAAACCGCTCCGCGAACTTGTCCAGCCCCGTCCCCGACGGCATCGCCGCCGTGATCGCCACGATCCGCTCGTCCGCCGCCGCCTCCGCCATCAGCGCCTTGGCGAAGACGCCCGTGTAGCTCGGTGCCCCCGCCTTCCCCTTCACCTGCGCCCCGGTCGCAACGTCGAACTTCACCACCCCGTGGTACTTGTCCGCCGCCGCCTCCGCCGGCGCATAGCCCCGCCCCTTCTGCGTCACCACATGCACCAGCACCGGGCCCGGCTCCGCGCTGTCCCGCACGTTCTTCAGCACCGGCAGCAGATGGTCGAGATTGTGGCCGTCGATCGGGCCCACATAATAGAAGCCCAGCTCCTCGAACAGCGTGCCCCCGGTCACGAAGCCCCGCGCATACTCCTCCGCCCGAGCCGCCGCACGCTCCAGCGGCTTCGGGAACTTCTTCGCCATCTCCCGCGCCAGGTGCCGCAGCGACTGGTACGACTTCGACGACAGCAGCCGTGACAGATAGGCGCTCATCGCCCCCACCGGCGGCGCGATCGACATGTCGTTGTCGTTCAGGATCACGATCAGACGCGAGGCCATCGACCCCGCATTGTTCATCGCCTCGTACGCCATCCCGGCGCTCATCGCCCCGTCGCCGATCACCGCGATGACCTGGTGATGCTCCCCCTTCAGGTCGCGCGCCACCGCCATCCCCAACCCCGACGAGATCGAGGTCGAGCTGTGCGCCGCCCCGAACGGGTCGTACACGCTCTCCGAACGACGCGTGAACCCCGACAGCCCCCCGCCCTGCCGCAAGGTCCGGATCCGATCCCGCCGACCCGTCAGGATCTTGTGCGGATAGGCCTGGTGGCCGACATCCCAGATCAGCCGGTCCCGCGGCGTCTCGAACACGTAGTGCAGCGCCACCGTCAGCTCGACCACCCCAAGCCCAGCCCCCAGATGACCCCCCGTCACCGAAACCGCGTCGATCAGCTCGCGACGCAGCTCCTCCGCCAGCTGCGCCAGATCGCTCTCCGGCAACCCGCGCAAATCCGCCGGCTCCTCCACCCGGTCAAGCAGCGGCGTGTAGTTGCCGCGCGGCGACATGCATTCGTTCCCGTCGGGGCGATCGGCTGCGGGGGGGTTGGCCACGGCTGCGAACCTCTTTGTCGGGGCGACACTGCCCCCTTATTTGGGGAGAACTAAACACAGATGCACAGGATTGGCAAATTGCCCGTCGGGGGAAGCGCTCGGCGGACCCCGCTCCATCGACGCCCGACGAGGAGGAACGGCGCCGCCGCACCTTCGCTCGGCGGACGAATCGCCGCGGCCGCCCGGCCACCGGCCTTGCCTGCCCGCCTGCCGCGGATCGGCCGTGGCGTCAAGCCCTAGCCGATCGATGTTTTCTGCGTATAATGCGGCCCCAATAAGGGATTAGCGGATTTGCGAGCCGCCCCGGAGCCGAAAGGACAGCGAATGCGGGTCGTCCTGGCCCAACCCAGGGGATTCTGTGCCGGGGTCGAGCGAGCGATCGAGATCGTCGAGCGGGCGATCGAGAAGTACGGCCCGCCGATCTACGTCCGCCACGAGATCGTGCACAACCGTCATGTGGTCGAGCGGCTGCGCGCCAAGGGGGCGCACTTCGTCGACGATCTCGACGAGATCCCGCCGGGCAGCGTCACCATCTTCAGCGCCCACGGCGTCTCGAGCGAGGTCGAGGACGCCGCCGCCCAGCGCGACCTGCCGGTGATCGACGCCACCTGCCCGCTCGTCTCCAAGGTGCACAGCGAGGGGCAGCGCTACGCCAGCCAGGGGCGCGAGATCATCCT
>JASHTP010000355.1 GCA_030040495.1 Alphaproteobacteria bacterium | reverse complement strand
TCGAGGGCGAGGCGGCCTGATGCGGCTGCTGCAGGCCATGGCCGGCGCGCGGCACGGCGGCGCCGAGGCGTTCTTCGTGCGCCTCGCGGTGGCGCTGCAGCGCGCCGGCCAGGAGCAGCTCGTGCTCATCCGCCGCGACGCCGAGCGCGCCGCTGCGCTGCGCCGGGGCGGCGTCGAGGTCCGGGAGCTGCGCTTCGGCGGCCGGCTCGATCTCGCCACCCGTTGGGGCTTTCGCCGCGCCGTCGCCCGATACCGGCCGCGCCTGGTGCTCACCTGGATGAACCGCGCGACCGCGCTTTGCCCGCGCGGCGATTTCGTGCATGTTGCGCGGCTTGGAGGCTATTACGACTTGAAGTATTACCGGCAGTGCGATCACCTGATCGCCAACACGCGCGCCATCGCCGCCTACCTGGTCGCCGAGGGCTGGCCCCAGGCGCGCGTCCATTACCTGCCCAATTTCGTCAGCGCCGCGCCGGCGCCGCCGGCGGCGCGCGCGAGTCTGGCGACGCCCGAGGGCGTCCCGCTGGCGCTGGCGCTGGGACGGCTCCATCCCAACAAGGGCTTCGACACGCTCATCGCCGCTTTGGCCCAAGTGCCGGAGCTCCATCTCTGGCTCGCTGGCGAGGGCGAGCTGCGCGACGCGCTCGAGCGCCAGGCGCGCTCGCTCGGCGTCGCGTCGCGCCTGCGCTTCCTCGGCTGGCGCGAGGATACGGCGGCGCTGCTCGCCGCGGCGGACTTGCTGGTCTGCTCGTCGCGCCTGGAGCCGCTCGGCAACGTCGTCATCGAGGCCTGGGCCGCCGGCGTGCCGGTGGTCGCGACGGCAAGCGACGGGCCCGCCGCGCTGATCGCCGAGGGCCGCACCGGGCTCCTCGTGCCGGTCGACGATGCGACGGCGCTCGCCGCCGCCCTGCGCCGGCTTGCCGGCGACCCGGCGCTCCGCGCGCGGATTGCCGCTTCCGGCCGCGCCGCCTACGAGGCGGAGTTCGCCGAGACGCGGGTGGTTGGGCTCTATCGCGACTTCCTCGAGCGGGTAGCGCGCTGATGTGCGGCATCGCCGGCATCATGATGGCGGACGGGGAGACGCCGCCGGCCGCGTCGCTGCAGGCGATGTCGGCGGCGCTCGGCCATCGCGGCCCCGACGGCAACGGCCATTATCGCTCCGGCACCGTCGGCATGGTGCAGACCCGGCTCGCCATCATCGACCTCGCCACCGGCGACCAGCCGCTCTACGAGCCCGGCGGCGCGGCGCTGATGGCGAACGGCGAGATCTACAACTACATCGAGCTGCGCGCCGAGCTCGGCGACGTCGCCTTCTCCACCGGCTCCGACTGCGAGCCGCCGCTCCATCTCTATCGCCGGCACGGGCTCGACTTCACCGAGCGGCTGCGCGGCATGTACGCGATCGCGCTGCACGATCCTGCCGCCGGGCGCCTCGTGCTGGCGCGCGACCCCTTCGGCATCAAGCCGCTCTACTATGCCGAGACCGCGGCGGGATTCGCCTTCGCCTCGGAGCCGCAGGCGCTGATCGCCGGCGGGATCTTGCCGGCGCAGCTCGTGCGCCAGGTGCGCAACGAGCTGCTGCAGCTGCAATTCACCACCGGCCGCGAGACGATCTTCTCCGGCATTCAGCGCGTGCTGCCCGGCGAGACGGTGGTGGTGACGCGCGGCCGCGTCGTCGAGCGGCGGCGGCGCGAGGCGCTGCCGGCGGCGGCGCCGGTGCCGCTCGACGAGACCCGGGCGCTGCGCGAGTTCGACCGCGTCTTCGCCGACAGCGTGCTGATGCATCAGCGCTCCGACGTGCCCTACGGCATGTTCCTCTCCGGCGGCATCGACAGCTCCGCCGTCCTCGCCATGATGGCGCGGCTCAACGAGCGGCCGGTGCAGGCCTTCACCGTCGGCTTCACCACCGGCAACGTCGCCGACGAGCGCGAGCAGGCGCGCGCCGTCGCCCGCTCGCTCGGCGCCGAGCATGTCGAGGTCGAGTTCCGCGAGGCGGATTTCTGGCGGCTGCTGCCGGAGATCGCGCGCGCGATGGACGATCCCGCCGCCGATTACGCGGTGCTGCCGACCTACAAGCTGGCGGCGGCGGCGCACGCCGCCGGCCTCAAGGTGATCCTGTCCGGCGAGGGCGGCGACGAGCTCTTCGCCGGCTATGGCCGCTACCGCAGCGTCATGCGGCCCTGGTGGATGGGCGGCAAGCTGCTGCGCGGGCGCGGCAATTTCGACAAGCTCGGCATCCTGCGCGGCGACCTCGCCGGCTGGCGCGACGGCGTCGCCGCCGCCGAGCTGCGCAGCACCGGCGCCGGGCGCACCCGGCTGCAGACGGCGCAGGCGACGGATTGCGCCGACTGGCTGCCGAACGACCTCCTGGGCAAGCTCGACCGCTGCCTGATGGCCCACGGCGTCGAAGGCCGCACGCCCTTCCTCGATCCGCTCGTCGCCGCCTTCGCCTATCGCCTGCCCGACGATCTCAAGGTGCGGCGCGGCCTCGGCAAATGGCTGCTGCGCCGCTGGCTCGAAGAGCACGTGCCTGCGGTCGAACCGCTGGCGCGCAAGCGCGGCTTCACCGTGCCGGTCGGCGACTGGATCGCGCGCCGCGGCGCGCAGCTCGGGCCGCTGGTGGCACGCCAGGCGGGCGTGCGCGAGATCTGCCTGCCGCTGGCGGTGGAAAGGCTGTTTCGCGAAGCCGCCGCGCGGCGCGCGGGCTTCGCCGCCTGGACGCTGCTGTTCTACGCGCTCTGGCACCGCCAGCATATCGAGCGCCGTCCCGCCGGCCCCGACGTCTTCGCCACGCTCGGCGCCAGCGGGTAGCGCCGAAATCTAGCGCCGCGGCGCAGCGCTTTGCTCGCGCTGGCGCGCCTCGGGCTTTCGCGCCCAGGCGAGCAGCGACACGCCGAAGGGCGGCCGCAGCACGGGAGCGAGCGCGACATCGACCGCGAAAAGGCGCGCGAGCAGCGCGTTGGCGCGCCGCCCGGTCAGCGTGTTCTCGTTGTCGCAGCCGAGGCCGAGCCGGCGGATAAGCCGCCGCGCCGCGAAAATCGCCGGGAAGAGCAGGAAGTTGAAATGGAAGCAATCGGCGAGCTCCAGCTGCGCCGCGGCGATGGCGGCGCGAAGCCCGGCGCGGCGATAGCGGCGGCGGTGATGCGACACCTCGTCCTGGCGGCCCCACAAGGCGGGAAAGGCCGGCACGGTGATCAGCAGGTCGCCGCCCGGACGCAGCACGCGGCGCGCCTCGCGCAACGCCGCGACATCCTCGCCGATATGCTCGATGACGTCGGTGAGGAGAACCAGGTCGAAGCTGGCATCGGCGAAGGGCAGGGCGCAGGCATCGGCCAGCGACACCGGAGCGAAGCCCTTGGCGCGGCACAGACGGGCCGCCTCGATGCTGGCATCGACGCCGACGGCGCGGGCGAAGCCGAGCTCGCGCATCAGCCGGAGGTTCGTGCCCGAGCTGGTGCCGATATCGAGCACCCGCGCGGTGGCGGCGATGCCGCGGCGGCGCAGCAGCGCCGCGAACAGGCGCCGCCTGCCGACGAACCACCAATGATGGGCTTCGAGCGCGCTCTCCGCGTGATAGACGGCGGTCTCCATGGCGGCGGATCTTCGCTCCGGCGGCTTGGCGCCGCGTCCCGGCCTCAGGCGGCGTGATGCTGCAGCACCATCCAGCTCCACAGGAACAGGCGGTGATCGGCGCGGCCGCGGCGATGCTCCTCGTCCCAGCGCCGGACCGCTTCGGTATCGAGCCCGAGGCCGAAATCATTGTCGCCGGGATAGGGCAGAAGGCGCAACCAGTCCGCGAGCGGCACGCCGAAGCCCTTCTTGCGCCGCGCCAGGATGTCGGCGGGAACCAGCCCGGCCAGCGCTCGCTTGAGCAGG
>JASHTP010000354.1 GCA_030040495.1 Alphaproteobacteria bacterium | reverse complement strand
GGTCTGCTGCTCGATCATCGACAGCACCGTGCCCACCGGCATGTTGGTGCGGCCTTCGCCGAGCTCGAGCTCGACCGTGCCGGCGATCTGCGCCGCGTCCTTCATCAAGAGCTGGATCATCTCCAGCATGACGCCCGACGGCTCTTTGTAGGGCAGCGCCATGATCAGCTTGCGGATGTCCTCGACGCCGGCCGCGTCGATCTCCGGGAACTCGCCCGGCCCCGGGCGGAACTCGTTGGTGGAGGCGCGGCTGCCCTTGAGGCGGAGCCCGCCGGGGAATGTGGAGAACATGCCGGCGTCGATGACGAGCCGCCACAGCGCCGTCAGCGCCTTGGTGTGGTTGCCGATGAGATGGAGGAAGCCGTAATCGTAGAAGCCGAAGCCGGGGACGAGGCCGTATTTGACGAAGCGCTTGCGGCGCTTGAAGCTCGGGTCGCCTTCCTTCCAGTTGCGGCGGATCTCGAGCACCTTGCGGCTGTCCTGGTCGATCGAGACGCGGTAGGGCAGCGGCCGGCCCGCGGGCGCGCCCTTTTCCCTGAGCCCGTGCTCGACCAGGTCGAGCTCGGCGTAGCATTCGCAGATCGTGTGCTGCCGGTCCTCCGGCCGCTCGCGCTGGGCGGCGACGCCGGCGATCTCGGCCGCCTTCCGCTTGGCCGGATCGACGCTCGCCTCGGTCGGCGGCGCCAAGGGCACGTCGAGATAGAATCCCTCCTGCTGCAGCCGCCGCACGGTGGCCGGCGCCATCTCGAAGCGGTGGGTGACGCGCTGCGCGTTGGCGAGGTCGGTCGCGTCGTTGGAGACGATGAGGTCCGGCATGTAGACGCATTCGCTCACCGGCCGCTCGCGCAGCGGGCAGCGATAGATCTTCTTGAACAGCGTGCCGCCATAGCCGAGATAGAAGAGCCCGCGGTCGGTGTCGGGGTAGTACTCGCTGGCGGTGACCGTCAGGTAGTGGTTGAAGTCGCGCTCGAAATCCTTGGCCAGCTCCTGCGCCGCCGCATCGTCCTCGCCGTCGATGCGCGCCTTGACCGGCCCCGAGGCCGGCAGCAGCTCGTTGCGCGCTCCCGACTGGAAGCGCACGCAGGCCCAGAGCAGGATCGGATGGCGGATGCGCGAGATGGTCTTGCCGCCCTGCCCGGCCGAAAACCCCGCCGCGTCGCCCTCGAGCTTGAGCCCCAGCAGATCCATGCCGCGCGTGTACTGCTCCAGCATCTCGCGGCGCGAGCGCTCGTCCGCCTCGATGCCGCGCAGCAGCTCCTCGGCGACGGCGCCGAGCGCCGCTTCGTCGAGCGTCTCGGCGAGGTTGTCGTCGAAGGACTGGGCTTTCGGCGCGGGCCGCGCCCGCGCCTCGCGGATCCTCACCGCGCCGGTGGCGTCGTCGATTTCGATCTCGACGTCGCTGGGCGCCGGCTCGGGATCGGGCGCGGCCCCGAGCGCCGGCCCTTGCCCGAGCAGCGGCGGCATCAGCGGAATCGGCATGGCTAGGCTCCTGCGGAACGACTGTCGATGTTGTGGAAAAAAGCAAACTCCTCCCCCTTTGAGGGGGAGGTCGGCAACGCGCAGCGTTGCCGCGGGTCGAAGCGACCGGCCGTCGCCGGCCGCTTTCAGCCTGCCGCCGCGCCCCGGCGGCTGATCGCGGCCCAGCGGCCGGGCGAGAGCCCGTAGGCCCGCTTGAAGTGCCGCGTCAGGTGGCTCTGGTCGGCGAAGCCGCAGGCGAGCGCCGCGTCGACCAGCCTCGTGCCCTGCCGGATCAGCGCGCGCGCCCGGTCGAGGCGGCGCAGCACGAGATAGCGGTAAGGGCTGGTGCCGAGGCACGCCCGGAACTGCCGCGCCGCTTCGTAGCGCGACAGCCCGGTGACCGCTTCCAGCTCCGCCGAAGTGACGATCTTCTCGAGATGGGCGTCGAGGAACTCGCGCGCCCTGCCGACGGCGCGCCAGTGACGCGCCGGGAGCGGTCGCCGCGCGATCGACGGGTCGGCCGCCGCCAGCGCCGCCGCGAGCTCGACCAGGAGCTGGTCGCGCTCCAGCTCCTCCGGCGCGCGCTCGAGATCCGCGAGCGCCGGGCCGATCGCCGCGGCGAGGCGCCGGTCGCTCGACACCGCCTCGCGCACGAAGGGCAGCGGCCGGCGCGCCTCGTCCGCCGCCTCTTGCAGCGCGCGCGGCTCGACATAGAGGATGCGGTAGCGGAAGCCGGCGCTGGTCCCGGCGCTGCCGTCATGGATCTCGTCCGGATGCAGCACGAAGAGCTGGCCGGGCAGGCTGTGCTTCCTCGCGCCGCGGTAGCGGAAGGATTGGACGCCCTCAAGGGTGAAGCCGATGGCGTAGCTGTCGTGCCGGTGCGGCGCGAAAGCGTGCGCCGCAAAGCAAGCCTCCATCCGCTCGAAGCCGCGGCCGGCGGGCGCGATCCGGATCCAGTCGGCTTGCGTCGCCGCGCACGATCCTTCAAGACGCGCCGCAGCGCTTCCGGCCACATGAGACGCCATGCGCTTCTATAGCAGAAGCGCCGGCCTCGCTCGACCCGGAGGGCGCGACATGGCAGGCCTGCTCGGTTTCGCCCTGGCCGGCGTGGCGCTTGCCGGCAGCCCCGGCCCGGCGACGCTGAGCCTCGCCGCCGCCGGCGCCGCCTTCGGCGCGCGCCGCGGCCTCTTCTACATGGCCGGGATCGTCGCCGGCATGCTCGTCGTCATGGCGGTGGTCGCCGCCGGCCTGGTCGGCGCGCTCCTGGCGCTGCCCGGCGCGACGCCGCTCGTGACCGCGCTCGCCGCCGCTTATTTCCTCTATCTCGCCTTCCGCATCGCCACCGCGCCGCCTTTGGCGGAGCCCGCCGGCGGCGAGCGCCCGCCTTCCTTCGCCGGCGGCCTGTTCCTGTCGCTGGTCAATCCCAAGGGCTACGCCGCCATGGCGGCGCTCTTCTCCGGCTTCGTGCTGGTGCGCGGGCGCCTCGCGCTCGACGAAGCGGCGAAGGCGCTGCTGCTGCTGGCGATCATGGTCGCGGTCGACCTCGCCTGGCTCTGTGCCGGCGCGGCGCTCACGAGCCGCCTGCGCGACCCGCGCGCGAGCCGCGCCCTCAACCTCGCCTTGGCCGCGCTGCTCGTCGCGTCTCTCGCCGTCGCCCTGTGGTTCTGAGGCATGCCTCTGCCCGCCGCGCTCGCGCCGCTCACGCATCGTAGATCGGCTCGCTCCGCCGCTCGCCCGGCGGCGCCTGGCGCCGCCGGGCTCCTCGGCGAGCAGCGCCGCCGGCCCGCGAGCGCGGTCAAAGCATGCAAACTCGCGAAAGTTCCGATCAATTTTTAGGCAATGTTTGTTGCAGAGCGAGACGAGCTTGATACTCTTTTCCGTAAGGCGCGGGGTCACTTTGCTCCGCTTTATAGCGAAATGGATAACGGAGAGTTAGCGCTCATGGCGACAATCCCGTCGGAGATTTCGGATCAGATCCACGATGCGGCGGACTACTTCGCCGTGATCCTGAGGAACCGTGGCGCCGGCGCAGTGGAGCGCATTCCCGACTGGCTCAGCATCACCGCCCAGCACTGGATCGAGCGCAACGGCGCCGTGTTCAGCAAGATGGTGCTGGCGTGCTATCGCCGGCTCACCGACCCCGCCAGCATAAATTCCGGGCCGGAATTCATCCTGCCCGATCCCGAGCAGCGCATCGCGTGAGAGCGTCGCCTGCCGCTCACACGTCGTAGATCGGCTCGCTCCGCCGCTCGCCCGGCGGCGCCTCGCGCCGGCGCCGCTCCTCGCCGCGCTCCTCGGCGAGCAGCGCCATGCCCGATTTGCGCAGGAACCACAGCGCCTGCGTCACCGTGTCGACGAGATCGTCATGGGCGCCCTTGGGGAAGACCTCGCATTCGCCGATCACCAGCTCCGACCAGGCGCGCTCGGGCGCATAGACCAGGCCGTTCTCGAACAGATGCTGCACCGCATGGGCGCGCGCCACCTTGTCGCCGCCGGCCTTGCGGGGATCGACGAGCCGCACGCCGAACTCCTCCGCGCCGCAGAGCCGCGCCATCTCCTGCGCCACGCTGATGCCGTTGGCGCGCGCCTCGATCAGCAGCCGGTCGATCTGCCGCTTGCGGCAGGTCTTGATGATCTTCTGCACCAGCGGGTAGAAGGCGAGCCGCGCCTGCCAGGCCTCCATCAGCATCAGCTTCGGCACCTCGTTGGCGTCGCGCCACGAGCCCCAGACGGTGAGCGCCGACCAGTCGTTCTCCTCGGACTCGGTGAGCGCCGTGTCGAGCGAGGCGACGATGTAGTCGAAGGGCGGATATTCGAGCGGCTTTTCCGGCTTGCCGTCGGGCCCGAAGCGCTCGCCCTCGGGCGGCCAGAGCTGCCAGTCCGCGCGCTTCAGGATGCCGCCGCCGCGCGGCGCCGGCGATTGCTGGTACTGGCCGGCATAGGCGTAGGCGCCCTTGATGCGCTTCAGCTTCGCCACCTCCTCGCGCGGGAACCGCGCCTCCCAGGCGAGCTCGCCCTCGCGCTCGCGCGGATCCTGCCAGCCCCAAGCGTTGACGTAGTGGCGCCTGGGATCGTGCTCCATCGCCACCGAGAGATGGACGTAGTCCGCCTCGAGCGCGAGCAGGGTGCCGCTGCAGTCGCGCTCGTTGGTGCGCTGCTGGATCAGGATGATGGCGGATTTGCCCTGGTCGCTGAGCCGGTCGGGCATCACCTCGGTGAGCCAGCGGTTGGTGCTCTCCAGCACCGCCTTCGATTCCGCGGTGCGCACGTTGTTGGGGTCGTCGATGAGCACGCGGTCGGCGCGCTCGCCGGTGCCGACGCCGCCGATCGAGGAGGCGAGCTTCCAGCCGGTGCGGTCGTTCTCGACCTTGCGCCGTCCGAGCTGGCTGCCGGGACCGAAGACATGCCCCCAAAGCTCGCGATAGAGCGGCGACAGGATGAGGTTGCGGAAGCGGCCATTGTCGCGCTTGGTCAGCTCCTCGGAATAGGAGAAGGCGAGATAGCGCGTCGCCGGCATCGCCCGCGGCCCCCATTCCCAGGCCGGCCAGAACACGTCGACGAGCAGCGACTTCATGAAGCCCGGCGGCACGTTGATGAGGAGCCGGTTGATCTCGCCCTCGCTGACCGCGGTCAAATGCTCGCACATCGCCCCCAGCACCCAGCCCTCGACGAAATTCCGCCCCGGCTCGATCACCGGCCACAGCAGCCGCACGAAATCGAGCAGATCCTCCTCCGCGTCGGCGCGGTCGAGCGCCTTGCCGATGAGCGCCGGATCCGGCCAGCGGTGCGACAGGTGCGGCGGCATCGTGCTCCTGCAACGGCGGTCGGGGACCCACGGGTCGTTCTCGCGACAACCGGCCCGCCGTCGCCGCGAAAGCGGGGCCCCGGCTCCGTCGACGGGCCGAGCCGCCGGCCGGGCGTCGCTCAGAAATCGTGCGTCACCATCAGCTTCAGCACCAGCGCGTCCG
Organism: Alphaproteobacteria bacterium; assembly: GCA_030040495.1. Lineage (GTDB taxonomy): Bacteria > Pseudomonadota > Alphaproteobacteria > ATCC43930 > CGMCC-115725 > DAHUYF01. The sequence continues at coordinate 2,683 of JASHTP010000354.1, read as the reverse complement.
AGGCCGGGGTGAAGCCGTGGCCGATGCCGAGCTCGACGCTGTCGGGCTCGCCGTTGTAGTCGACCACGGCGAAGCCGGTCTGGTCCTGGCGCTTCAGCGGCGCCAGGTCGCCGACCGCGCCGTAATCCTGGTAATGCTCGAGCGCGGCCGCCCAGCGGGCGGAGAAATTATAGGCGACCCGCTCGGCCGGCGCGAAATCGAGCTGGCGGATGCCGTCGAAGCCGGTGTCCAGGATCGGGTTGACGATGAGATCCCAGGCGCCCTCATGCACGCCCAGGATCGGACGGATCTCGCCGGAATTGCGCGTCGGCTGCCAATGCCGCGCATTCTCGCTCAGCTCGAAATTGACGCCGTAGAAGACGTGCTGCTCCTTGGCGTGCGGCACGACGAAGAGCGCCCGGAGCTTGGCGCCGTCGAGCTCGAGCCGCCCGGCGTTCGTCAAGGTGTAGACCGGCAGGTAGGCGCCGAGCTCGAGCCAGTCGGCGACGCCGTAAGCCCATTCCGGCACGCCGTTCAGCGCATGCTCGGGCACGACACCGCCGGGGAAGTCGGCCGCCTTGCGCCCGATCGGCGTGTAGTTGTTGTGCAGCTCGACGCTGAACTCTCCGGGCTCGTTGATCGCCGCGTCGTAGACCTCGATCTCGTCGGTCTGCGCCCGCGCCGCCTTCGTCGGCGCCGCCGCGGCGACGAGCGCCAGGGCGAGAGCGGCAAGCCTCTCGCCGCTCGCCGTTCGCGGACGCCGTCGGGTCCTTCCTGTCGCGCAAGCCACGCTCGGCGCCCGGTTCCCCGTTGGAGGAATGACCGGGACAGGATAGCCGATCCCGGCACCCGGACTCGACAAGCGCGGCGATCGCACTCATTCTGGTCCGTCGAGGGGGATCATTGGACATTGATCGGCCGCCGATAGAGGACCCGTCGCTGAGGCGGCTCTTCGACTACTGGCAGGGCAAGCGGCGGGGCCGGTTTGCGCCGAGCCGCGGCGACATCGATCCCGCGCAGCTGACCTTCATCCTGCCGTTCCTTTACCTGGTGGACGTGGTGGGATCGCCGCCGCGCTTTCGCTATCGCCTGGCCGGCACCGGGATCGTCACCGAGTATGGCGGCGAGATCACCGGCAAGTTCGCCGACGAGATCGACCTCGACGAGAAGCAGGCGGCGATCATCGCTGAATACGCGCGCGTGGTCCGCGACGGCAAGCCCGCCTCCAGCCGGTGGAGCTACACCAAGAACGATGACCGGCACCTCACCTACGAGCATCTGATCCTGCCTTTGTCGAGCGACGGCCGGAGCGTCGACATGCTCCTCGGCGGCGCCATGATCAGAGGCGGCGGCGGCGCCGGAGCCTAGGCGAGCGGGCGACGCCCGTTCGTCCGCGGCGGAAGCCGCAAGCGGCGGCGCGCGGCGCCGATCCGCGCCGGATCTCCTCGCCGGCGCCGGATTGACCTAGATCACGGCGCCGGGATCGCCGCCGGCTCCATGCTGGCCGGGCGGACGCGAGCGAGGCGTCCGCTTCCGCCCGGCGCGGCGCGGAGGGCGCGATGACCGTGAAGGAAGTGGCGAGCGCCGAGGGGCTCGAGCTCGAGACCGGCGACGCGGCGCTGAAGCGCCTCTACCGCTATTGGACGGAGCGCCGCGGCGCGAAGCGGTTCCCGTCGCGGGCCGACATCGATCCCCTCGATTTCGGCTACGCCCTGGGACGCGTGTCGCTCGTCGACGTGCTGGAGCATCCCCGGCGATACCGCTACCGGCTGGTCTCCACCTCTCTGACCGCGCGGCTCGGCTACGAGATGACCGGCAAGTTCCTCGACCAGGTCCCGGAGACGGAGATGCGCGCCTATACCGAGCGGCTTTACGCCGCCGCCGTGGCGAGCCGCGTCCCCCTGCATTCCCGCGACGAGGCCATGCTCGACGGGCGGCGGTGGCGGCACGAGGCGCTGATCCTGCCCTTGTCGTCGGACGGAGACGCGGTGGACATGCTGCTGATCTACCGGACCGCGGATCCGCCCGTCCCTCCCGAGCCCGTTCCCGCGCGGACCGGGCCCGATGTCGAGTTCCTCGACCGCATCGACGCGCCGCTGCTCAACGATCTCGTCGCCTATTGGGACGCGAAGCGCGCCGGACGCCTGGCGCCGCGGCGCTCGGACATCGACCCGGCCGAGCTGAAGGCGCATCTTCCGCGCCTCCTGCTCTTCGACGTGCTCGATGACGGCGCCGATTTCCGCTTTCGGCTCGTCGGCACCGCCATCGTCCAAGGCATGGGCCGCGACAGCACGGGGCGGCGCATGAGCGATCTCTACGCCGACGAGCCTTCGATCCTGAAGAGCCTCGTCGAAGGCTTCCGCCGGGTGGTCGCCGAGAAGCGCCCCGTCTTCGCGCGGGGGCCTATCTTCTGGGTGCCGGACCGCGAGCAGCGGCGCTTCGTCAGCGTCACGCTGCCGCTCTCCGACGACGGCGCCAGCGTGAACATCCTCCTCTCCGAGATGATCCCGTTGCGGTTCTAGCGGGCCGGCGTTCGCGCGGAGCCCGCGCTCCTTGCCGGGACGGCGCCGCGGCTGATCCAGATCAAGGCGCCGGCGCGCGACGGTCGGCAGGATGGGCGGCTCCTGAACAGGGACGGCGCATCATGCGACTGACCGTTTGCCTTTGTGCTCTGGGACTGGCCGCGCTGTGCGGCTGCGCCGAT
>JASHTP010000353.1 GCA_030040495.1 Alphaproteobacteria bacterium | reverse complement strand
CGCCCAGCGCCGCGGCGGCGCGCGCCGCGAGGAAGTCGCGCAGCGCGCCGAGCCGAGCCGCCTCGACGGTGAAGCCGGCGGCCATGGCGTGGCCGCCGCCATTGACCAGCAGCCCGGCCTGGCGCGCAGCGATCACCGCCGGTCCCAGCGCAAAGCCCGGCACCGAGCGGCCGGAGCCCTTGCCCACCCCGTCGGCGACGGCGGCGACGCAGGCGGGGCGGTTGTAGCGCTCCCTCAGGCGGCTGGCGACGATGCCGATGACGCCGGGATGCCAGCCTTCGCCGGCGACGAAGACCAGCGGCTGGGCGCGGTCGCCGCTCTCGACCTGGTCGATCGCCTGGGCCAGCACGCGCGCCTCGATCTCGCGCCGCTCGGCGTTGAGCGCGTCGAGCTGACGCGCGATCTCGCGCGTCTCGAGCGCGTCGTCGCTGGCAAGCAGCCGCGCGCCGAGATCGGCCTGCCCGACCCGGCCGCCGGCATTGACCCGCGGCCCCAGGATGAAGCCGGCATGGTAGCTGTCCAGCCGCTCGCCGAGCCCGGCCGCGTCGGCGAGCGCGGCGAGGCCGGGATTGCCGCGCCGCTGCAGCACCTTGAGGCCTTGCGCCACCAGCGCGCGGTTGACCCCGGTGAGCGGCACCACGTCGCAGATCGTGCCGAGCGCCACAAGATCGAGCCATTGCACGAGATCGGGCGCGGCGCGCCCTTCGTACCAGCCGGCCTGGCGCAGCGCGCGATTGACCCCGACGATCAGCAGGAACGCCACGCCCACCGCGGCGAGCATGCCGTGCGGCCCGGTCTCGTCGAGGCGGTTCGGATTGACGATGGCGAGCGCCGGCGGCAGCGTCGGCTCGGCGACGTGATGATCGACGACGATGACGTCGAGCCCGGCCGCGGCGGCGGCGGCGAGCGGCGCCGGCGCGCCGGTGCCGCAATCGACGGTGATCGCCACCGCCGCGCCTTCCGCCTTGAGGCGCAGCAGCGCCGGCGCGTTCGGCCCGTAGCCCTCGCGCTGCCGGTCGGGGATGTAGAGCCGCGCACGGCCGCCGACGGCGGCGAGGAAGCGCAGGATCAGCGCCGACGAAGTCGCGCCGTCGACGTCGTAGTCGCCGAACACGGCAACGAGCTCGCCGCCGATGATGGCGCGCACCAGGCGCGCCACCGCCTTGTCCATGTCGCGCAGCTGCGACGGGTCGGGCAGGAAGTCGCGCAGGGTCGGCGCCAGGAAGCGCTCGGCCTCGTCGACGCCGACGCCGCGCGCCGCGAGCAGCCTTCCGACGATCTCGGGCAATCCCAGCCGCTGCGCCAGCGCCAGGCCGGCACGGTCGTCGCCGGCGCGCTGCCGCCAGCGCTTGCCCGAGAGCGAGCGCTCGACGCCGAGGAAGGCCGGAGGTGTGCCGTCGGGCATCGGCCGAGAATCGACGACGGCACCGAGTCGGGTCAATGGCGGCGTTGCCGCCAGGCCGGGCGGCGTCATCGCGCCATGCTGAGCAGGCCCTTGCGCTCGAAATTGTGGTGCGCCTCGATGATGCGGACGGTGCCGGTCTTGGACCGCATCACCATGGAATGCGTCACCGCGCCGCCGGCGAAGCGGCGCACCCCTTGCAGCATGGTGCCGCTGGTGACGCCGGTGGCGGCGAACATGACGTCGCCCTTGGCCAGGTCGAGAAGATTGTACTTGCGGTTGAAGTCCTTGATGCCGCAGCGATGGGCGCGGCCGCGCTCGTCGTCGTTGCGGAAGATCAGCCTGCCCTGCATGAAGCCGCCGATGCAGCGCAGCGCCGCGGCGGCGAGCACGCCCTCGGGCGCGCCGCCCGAGCCCATATAGATGTCGACGCCGCTCGCCGGGCGCGCGGTGGCGATGACGCCGCTCACGTCGCCGTCGGAGATCAGCATGATGCGCGCCCCGGCCTCGCGCACCTTGGCGATGAGCTCGGCATGGCGCGGCCGGTCGAGGATGCAGACGACGAGGTCGGCGACCTCGGCGCTCTTGGCCTTGGCGAGATTCCTCAGATTGTTCGCCGGCGTCTCGTCGAGATCGACGATCTCGCCGAGCCCGCCGCCGATGCCGATCTTGTCCATGTAGACGTCGGGCGCGTTGAGGAAGCCGCCGGCCTCCGCCATGGCGATGACGGCGAGCGCGTTGGCGCCGCCCTTGGCGGTGATGGTGGTGCCTTCGAGCGGGTCGAGGGCGATGTCGATCTTCGGCCCGTGGCCGTTGCCGACCTTCTCGCCGATAAAGAGCATCGGCGCCTCGTCGCGCTCGCCTTCGCCGATCACCACCGTGCCCTCGATGGCGAGGCTGTTGAGCGCCTGGCGCATGGCGTCGACCGCGGCCTGGTCGGCCGCCTTCTCGTCGCCGCGCCCCATCAGGCGCGAAGCCGACAGCGCCGCGGCCTCGGTGACGCGCACCGCCTCCAGCGCCAGATTGCGATCCATCGCTCCGCCTTCGGCCATGATTCCTCCCGTCGGTTCCTTATAGGCTTTCGACGCGAATGACCCGCGCCGGCTCGAGCACGCTGTCGAGCTTGTCGATATGCGCGATGGCGCGGCGCATCGCCGCCTCTTCGGTCTCGTGCGTCGTCAGCACCACCGGCACGGCCTCGCCCGGGGCGCGGCCGCGCTGGATCATCTGCTCCATCGACACCTGCTCGTCGCGCAGCGCGGCGGCGATGTCGGCGATGACGCCGGGGCGGTCGACCACCATGAGGCGAACATAATAGGCGCCGATGTGCCGCGCCATCGGCGCCGAAGGCCGCCGGGCGAGCGCCGTCGCCGGCAGGGTGAAGCCCTGCGACCAGCGTCCCTTGGCGATGTCGATGAGATCGGCGACCACCGCCGACGCCGTCGGCTGCGCGCCGGCGCCGCGGCCCTCGAGCATGACGCGGCCGACGAAATCGCCTTCGACGACGACGGCGTTGAAGACGCCGTCGACATGGGCGATCGGCGTCGAGCGCGGCACCATGCAGGCATGGACGCGCTGCTCGAGCCCGTGCGGCGTGAGCCGCGCCAGGCCGAGCAGCTTGATGCGGTAGCCGAGCTCGGCGGCGAACTCGATGTCGAGCGCCGAGACGTGGCGGATGCCTTCGACATGGACGCCGGCGAAGTCGACGACGTTGCCGAAGGCGACCGCGGCGAGCAGCGCCAGCTTGTGCGCGGCGTCGATGCCGTCGATGTCGAAGCTCGGATCGGCCTCGGCATATCCCAGCTGCTGCGCCTCGGCGAGCACGTCGGCGAAGTCGCGCCCGGTCTCGCGCATCGCCGTCAGGATGTAGTTGCAGGTGCCGTTGAGGATGCCGTAGATGCGCGTCACGTTGTTGGCGGCCAGCCCCTCGCGCAGCGCCTTGAGGATGGGGATGCCGCCCGCCACCGCCGCCTCGAACAGCAGGGCGACGCCGCGCGCCTCGGCCGTCCGCGCCAGCTCCGTGCCGTGGTGGGCGAGCAGCGCCTTGTTGGCCGAGACGACATGCTTGCCGGCGGCGATGGCGCCGGCGACGACCTCGCGGGCGATGCCGTCGCTGCCGCCGATAAGCTCCGCCACCACGTCGATCTCGGGATCCCGCGCCATCGCCGCCGCATCGGCGAACCAGCGCGCCCCGGCGAGGTCGATGCCGCGCTCGCGGCGCTCCTCGCGCGCCGAGACGGCCGCGACCACGAGCTTGCGTCCGGCGCGCGCGGCGACGAGATCGGCGTTGCGCTGCAGCAGCTTCACCGTGCCGACGCCGACCGTGCCCAGGCCGGCAATGGCGATCCTCAAAGGCGGGTTCACGGCGGGGACGGGCTCCTCGGACCGGCGGCGGGTCGCTCCCGTCTTGTAGCGCCGGCGGCGGCAAGTTGCGACTGTTTTGTCCTCGCCGGGCTCGCCGTCGGCCCCTTCGGGGGGAAAAAATTCCCTTCTTTCTCCGATATTTAAACGGCAGGAGCGGGGCTCGGGCCGGGCCTGGAGCCGGCCGCTCGAAGCGGCGCCGGCGCCGCCGGGCTCAGCCGCGGGCGAGAGAGCGCGCGAGGCTGCTGTCGGGGCGCAGGCCCTTGGCGTTGAACTGGATGCGGATGGCGCCGCTCGACATCCGCCGCACCACCGGGTTGTCGGCGGTGAATTCCTGCTTCATGCGCTCGATGAAGCCGCCCGGCGGCGGCTCCTCGATGCGCAGGCGCCAGGCGATGTCGTCGGCGAGCTGCGTCGACATGGTGTTCTTGGCCGCGCCGATGACGCTCAGCGACACCGGATCCTCGCCATAGGCAAAGCTCCAATAGCCGGCATTCGTGCCGGTGGCGAAGATCGGCTCCACGGCGAAGGTCACGGCGAGCCAGACCAGCAGCCGCGCCTCGAACTCGTCGGCGGGAGAGCCGCTGAGCCGCTTCAGATGCTGGCTCATCGTGTCGGTCCCGCCCGGAGGCAGGTCGGCGAGCAGCGGCGCCTGCCGGCTGTAGGCGTGGCTGGCGACGACCGCGGCGATGCGCTGGGTCGGCGCGGGATCGCCAGAACGCGCCCGCCCCGCCTGCGCCGCCGTGCCGGCTTTGGCCTGTCCGGGCGCGACAACCGCGATGTGAACCAGCCCGCGGCGCCCCCCTCGCCACCAGACGCGTCAGCGCTCCAGCAGCACCACCACCTGCCCCGCCGACGCGGCGCCCTCGGCCGAGCGCGGGGCGGTCTGGACGGTGATGCGGCCGGCCGGCACGCCGAGCTTCATCAGCGCTTCGGCCACCGCGTTGGCGCGGTCGAGCGCCGCGCCGAAGCTCTGCAGCTCCTGCTCCGCCGCGTCGGCGCCGACGCCGGCCCCGCCATAGCCGACGACGCGCAGGGCGCCCCCGCTCTGCTTCTGCTGCTCGGCCACCGCGGCCAGGCGCTGATCGTCTGCGGCGCTGAGCGTCCCGCGCTCGCCGGCGAATTCCACCCGCGCCGCTTCGCGCGGGGCCGAAGCGGCGGTGCCGCGC
>JASHTP010000352.1 GCA_030040495.1 Alphaproteobacteria bacterium | reverse complement strand
TCGCGGGTGAGCAGGATCCGCTCCTCGGCGCGCGCGCGGGCGAGGAGGGCCGCATCGCGCCGCGCATCGGCCGCGATCTCGGTGTCATAGCCCGCCGCCCGAAGCCAGCGCGCGAGCCCGTGCAGCATCTCGTCGCAGAGGAACTTCATCTCGCGCGCCAAAGCGGATGCGGTGCAGCCGCGAGGCCCGCCCTCACTCCCACTCGATCGTGCCGGGCGGCTTGCTGGTGACGTCGTAGACGACGCGGTTGATGCCGCGCACCTCGTTGATGATGCGCGTCGCCGTGCGGCCGAGGAAGTCGTGCGGGAAGGGAAAATAATCCGCGGTCATGCCGTCGGTCGAGGTCACCGCGCGCAGCGCGCAGACCTGGTCGTAGGTGCGGCCGTCGCCCATCACGCCGACGGTGCGCACCGGCAGCAGCACGGCGAAGGCCTGCCAGATCGCATCGTAGAGCCCCGCATTGCGGATCTCCTCGAGGAAGATCGCATCCGCCTTGCGCAGGATCTCGAGCTTCTCGCGCGTCACCTCGCCGGGAATGCGGATGGCGAGGCCCGGCCCCGGGAAGGGGTGGCGCTTCACCAGCCGCTCGGGCAGGCCGAGCTCGCTTCCCAGCGCGCGCACCTCGTCCTTGAACAGCTCGCGCAAGGGCTCGACCAGCTTCAGCTTCATGCGCTCGGGCAGCCCGCCGACATTGTGGTGCGACTTGATGGTGACGCTGGGGCCGCCGGTGACGCTCACGGATTCGATGACGTCGGGATAGAGCGTGCCCTGCGCCAGGAACTCGGCGCCGCCGATCTTGTGCGCTTCGCCGTCGAACACGTCGATGAAGGTGGCGCCGATGATCTTGCGCTTCTGCTCGGGATCGCCGACGCCGGCGAGCTTGCCGAGGAAGAGCGCCCCGGCATCGGCGTGGATCAGCGGGATGTTGTAATGATCGCGGAAGAGCGTCACCACCTCCTCCGCCTCGCCGGCGCGCAACAGCCCGTGATCGACGAAGATGCAGGTGAGCTGCTCGCCGATCGCCTCGTGCAGCAACGCCGCCGCCACCGAGCTGTCGACGCCGCCGGATAGCCCGCAGACGACGCGGCCGCGGCCGACCTGCGCGCGGATGCGCTCGACCGCCTGGGCGCGGAAGGCCGCCATGGTCCAATCGCCGCGACAGCCGGCGACGCGATGGGTGAAGTTCCTGAGCAACGCCGCGCCCTGCGGCGTGTGGATCACTTCGGGATGGAACATGGTGCCGTAGAAGCGGCGCCTGTCGTCGGCGACCACGGCGAAGGGCGCGCCTTCGCTCACCGCCACGGCGCGGAAGCCCGGCGGCAGCGCCTCGACCCGGTCGCCATGGCTCATCCATACCTGCTCGCGGCTGCCCTTGGGCCAGAGCCCCTCGAAGAGCGCGCACTCGTCGGTGATCTCGATGAAGGCGCGGCCGAACTCGCGATGCTCGGAGGTGGCGACGCGGCCGCCGAGCTGCGCGCACATCGCCTGCTGGCCGTAGCAGATGCCGAGCACCGGCACGCCCAGCTCGAAGACGCGCTGCGGCGCCTTGGGCGCCTCGGCCTCGTAGACCGAGGCCGGGCCGCCGGACAGGATGATCGCCTTGGGCGCGAAGGCGTCGATCCGCTCCGCCGCCATGCTGAACGGGTGGATCTCGCAATAGACGCCGTTTTCGCGCAGCCGGCGGGCGATGAGCTGCGTCACCTGGCTGCCGAAATCGAGGATGAGGACGCGATCGGTCATGGCCGTATCATTGGGAGGGCAACGGGCTCGCGCAAGGGGCCTTGCCGGCACCCGAGTCGCCGGCGCCCTTCTTGGGTTCGGCCTTACGCTCCAGCAGCGCGACGAAGAAGCCGTCGGTGCCGTGGCGCGCCGGCGTGAGGCGCAGCATCTCGCCCTCGGCCGGCGGCTCGCCGCCGACGGTGTCGCGCCAGACGCCGGCGATCGGCAGCAGCGCGAAGTCCGCATGGCCCGCCAGGAAGCGCTCGATCTGCGCCTCGTTCTCCTCGCGGAGCAGCGAGCAGGTGACGTAGATGACGCGGCCGCCGGGCTTCGCCAGGCGCGCTGCGCTGTCGAGGATCTCCGCCTGGAGCGCGGTGAGCTCGGCCAGATCCTCCGGGCGGAGGCGCCATTTGGCGTCGGGGTTGCGCCGCCAGGTGCCGGTACCGGTGCAGGGCGCATCGAGGAAGACGCGGTCGAAGCTTTTGGCGTGGCGCTTCACCCATTTGTCGCGCGCGCCCTCGATCGGCACGCGCTGGACGATGCTGGCGCCGGCGCGGCGCAGCCGCCGGGTCGCGCGCTCGAGCCGCGCCGCCGAGACGTCGCAGGCGACGAGATGGCCGCGGTTCCGCATCTGGGCGGCGAGCGCCAGGGTCTTGCCGCCGGCGCCGGCGCAGAAATCGACGACGCGCATCCCCGGCCGCGCATCGGCGAGCAGCGCCGCGAGCTGCGAGCCTTCGTCCTGCACCTCGACGATCCCCTGGCGAAAGCTCTCGAGCGTGCCGAGCGGCACGCGCTCGAAGAGCCTGAGGCCCAGCGGCGAGAGCGGCGTGCGCGCCGCCTCGACGCCCTCGCGCAGCAGCGCCGCGCGCGCCGCCTCGCGGTTCTCTTCCTTGAGCAGATTGACGCGGAGATCGAGCGCCGCGCCTTCGTTGAGCGCCGCCATCTCGCGGCCGAGCGCGCGGCCGAAGACCGCTTCGAGATGAGGGCCCAGCCAGGCGGGATAATTGCCCCGCGCCTCGGCCGGCATGTCGCGCGGCTCCGGCTTCTCGCCGGCAAGCGCGGCGACGAGGCGGGATTCCTCGGCGCTGAGCGGCGCCGGACGGAAGCGGTCGCCGTCGCAGGCGGCGGCGATCGCGTCCGGCGTCCAGCCTTCGAGCAGTGCCAGCGCCGCCAGCAGGCGGTGCCGGGCATCGCAGCCGAGCCCCCGCCCGCGCCGCTCGATCCACCAATCCAGCGCCGCGCGCCGGCGCAGCACGGAGTAGATGTGCTCGGCGATGGCGGCGCGGTCCTTGGACCCGGCGAAGCGGTGGCGGCGGAAATAGTCGGCGACGAGGTCGTCCGCCGGCGCGCGCCGCGCGTCGATCTGCTGCAACAGGCCGATCGCCGCCTCGATGCGGGCGCCGGGGGTCAAGGGAGTCCTCGGTTCTCAGTTCTCAGTCGTCAGTCTCGGCGCACCGAACACTGACAACTGAGAACCGACCACTGACAATTCCTCAGAGATCCTGCCGATAATTCGGCGCCTCGCGGGTGATGGCGATATCGTGGACGTGGCTTTCGCGCAGGCCTGCGCCGGTGATCTGCACGAAGCGGCAATTCTTCTGCATCTCGGCGATGCTGCGGTTGCCGGTATAGCCCATGGCGGCGCGCAACCCGCCGACGAGCTGGTGAACAACGTTCGCCACCGGGCCTTTGTGCGGCACGCGGCCTTCGACGCCTTCCGGCACCAGCTTCAAGGTGCTGGTCACTTCCTGCTGGAAATACCGGTCCGCAGAGCCGCGCGCCATGGCGCCGACCGACCCCATGCCGCGATAGGATTTGTAGCTGCGGCCCTGATAGAGGAAGACCTCGCCCGGGCTCTCGTCGGTGCCCGCGAAGAGCGAGCCGAGCATAACGCAGTCGGCGCCGGCGGCGATCGCCTTGGCGAGGTCGCCGGAGAATTTGACCCCGCCATCGGCGATCACCGGCACGTCCTTCCTGCGCGCCACGGCGACGACGTCGAGGATCGCGGTCAGTTGCGGCACGCCGACGCCGGCCACCACGCGCGTGGTGCAGATCGAGCCCGGGCCGATGCCGACCTTGACCGCGTCGGCGCCAGCCTCGATCAGCGCCTCGGCGCCTTCCGCCGTCGCCACATTGCCGGCGATGATCTGGGTATAGTTGGAGAGCCGGCGGATGCGGTTCACCGCCTCGAGCACGCGCTGGGAATGGCCGTGGGCGGTGTCGACCACGAGCACGTCGACGCCGGCGTCGAACAGCGCCTCGGCGCGCTCCACGCCGTCGGCGCCGGTGCCGGTCGCGGCGGCGACGCGCAGGCGGCCGTGATCGTCCTTGCAGGCATGCGGGAATTTCTGCGCCTTCTCGATGTCCTTGACCGTGATCAGCCCGACGCAGCGATAATCGTCGTCGACCACCAGCAGCTTCTCGATGCGGTGCTGGTGCAGAAGCCGCATCGCCTCCTCGCGCTTCACCGTCTCGCGCACGGTGACGAGCTTGTCGCGGGTCATCAGCTCGGCGATCGGCTGCCTGGGGTTGTTGGCGAAGCGCACGTCGCGGTTGGTGACGATGCCGACCAGCTTCTTGGAGCCGGGCTCGACCACGGGGATGCCCGAGATGCGGTTGTCGGCCATCAGCTTCAGCGCGTCGGCCAAGGTCTCGCCGGGGCCGATGGTGACCGGGTTCACCACCATGCCGGCCTCGAACTTCTTGACCTTGCGCACCTCGTTCGCCTGCTGGGCGATGCCGAGATTGCGGTGGATGACGCCGAGCCCGCCGGCCTGCGCCATGGCGATGGCGAGCGCGCTCTCGGTCACCGTGTCCATCGCCGCCGAGATCACGGGAATGCCGAGGCTCACCTCGCGGGTCAGCCGCGTGCGCGTGTCGGTCTCGGTGGGGAGGATCGACGAGGCCGCAGGCACCAGCAGAACGTCGTCAAAAGTCAGCGCCTGGCGGATTTCCATACAGCCTTCCCTTTCCCAAGGTGGGAAAAATGGGTTGGCGACGCACTATACACAATAGGAGGGGTAAGGGAAGCGGCCCGCATGGGCGCGCGCCGCGGGGCTGGCATACGCGCTTAGGCGTCGTTCCGGCCCCGAAACCCCAGCGCCACGACGTAGATTTCGGCCGACTCGCTGCGGCTGGCCGGCGGCTTGGCATGGCGCACGCTGGCGAAATCGCGCTTCAGCGCCTCGAGCAAGGTGCGCTCGGCGCCGCCCTGGAAGAGCTTCGCGACGAAGGCGCCGCCCGGCGCCAGCACCTCGCGGGCGAAGGCGTGCGCCGCCTCGGCCAGCGCCAGGATGCGCAGATGGTCGGTCGCGGCGTGGCCGGTGGTGGGAGCCGCCATGTCGCTCAGCACCACGTCGGCGGGCCCTTCCAGCGCCTGGCGCAGCGCCGCGGGCGCCGCCTCGTCGAGGAAATCGCCCTTGAGCAGCGCCGCGCCCGGGATGGAGTCGACCGCCAAAAGGTCGATGCCGACGACGCGGCCCCGGCCCGACTCGGCCTTGACCCGCGCCACTGCCACCTGGGCCCAGCCGCCCGGCGCGGTGCCGAGATCGACGATTCGCCCGCCCGGCTTCAGGAAATGGAAGCGGTCGTCGAGCTGCAGCAGCTTGAAGGCGGCGCGCGAGCGATAGCCCAGCCGCTTCGCCTCGCTGACATAGGGATCGTTGAGCTGCCGCTCGAGCCACTGGGTCGAGGAGGCGGTACGCCTTCCGGCGGTCTTGACCCGGACCGCCGGGACGCGCCGGGTGGTCGGCGCGCCGCCGCCGCGCCGCTTGCCGCCAGCCTTGCTCACTGCGCCCGCGCGCCGAGCAGGCCGAGCAGGATGCCTTCGCGGATGCCGCGATCGGCGACGCGCAGACGGCCCACCGGCCAGAGCCGGCAGATCGCCTCGAGAATAGCGCAGCCGGCGAGCACCAGGTCGGCGCGGTCGCTGCCGATGCAGGGGTGTGCCGCGCGCGCCTCGTAGCCGAGCCCGATCAGCCGTTCGGAGACGGCACGGGCCTCGTCGAAACCGAGCGCGGTGCCGTCGACCCGCGCGCGGTTGTAGCGCGGCAGCGCGAGATGGATGCCGGCGAGCGTGGTCACCGTGCCCGAGGAACCGAGCATCTGCACCTTGCCGAGGGCGATCAGCGGCGCGATGCGGTTGCGCCGCTCGAACGGGCGCAGCGCGTCTCCCATTTCCACCACCATGGCGTCGTAGGTGGCGCGCGACACCTCGCGTCCGCCATAGCGGTCGGTCAGCGTGACCACGCCCTCCGGCAGCGACAGGGAATCCTCGACCCGCACCGGCCGGCGCGGATCGCGCGGCACGCCGAGCCAGACCAGCTCGGTCGAGCCGCCGCCGATGTCAAAGACCACCGCATGCGACACGCGGCGGTCGAGCAGCGGGGCGCAGCCGGCGACGACGAGACGCGCCTCCTCGGCGCTGGAGATGATCTCGATCTCGATGCCGGTACGCTCGCGCACGCGCTCGACGAACTCGGCGCAATTGGCGGCGCGGCGGCAGGCTTCGGTGGCGACGTAGCGTGCCCTGGTGACGTGGCGATGGGCGACCTTGCCGGCGCAGACGCGGAGCGCCTCGATGGTGCGCGCCATGGCCGGCTCCGACAGCACGCCTGTCGCCGCCAGCCCTTCGCCCAGCCGGACGATTCGCGAGAAGGCATCGATGACGCGGAAGCCGCGCCCGAACCCGCGCGCCACCAGAAGCCGGCAATTGTTGGTGCCGAGATCGAGCGCCGCATAGGTCTCGCCGTTCCACCCCGGGCGCGGCGCGGCCCCGCCGAACGGGTGGGCGGCGGTTCCGGTCTCTGCGGCAGGGGAATCGGTCGGCAAGGCAGGCTCGATTCACGACATTTTCATGACATTGAAGCAATGCTAGCGCAGGACGCGCCGGTTGCGAAGCGGCGCGCCGCGTTCGCCGGGCCCGCCCCTACCCAAAGGCCCACGTCCTGTGCTATTTAGCCGGTTCGCCTTGGTTAACCCCTGCTGGGGGATCGTCTAACGGTAGGACAGCGGACTCTGACTCCGCCAGTCTAGGTTCGAATCCTAGTCCCCCAGCCACTCTCCCTGCCAATCGCCGCCGGCCCCAAACCGCCTCTGCCGCCCGCTCAGGCCGCCGTGAGCGTTTCCCCGTGTTCTCGCTGCTGACCTGACGACGGACCGGCGCGGACGCGCGAGCGCCAGACGTCGTGCGCCCTTGACGGCGCAGCGGTGGAATTCCAGGGACGCCATGCGCCGCACATGGACCGCAGCGACGGCTGAAACCAAATTACATGCTTTTAATCCGACGGCTCACTCCGCCGGACTGATCTCGGCCGCGAGCCCCAAGCTGCGGGCGAGCCGCGCCCGCGGCGCCAACAAATCGGCCAGGGTATAGCCATCGAGCGTCCGCAGGAACGCGTGCGTCGCCTCGCGCAGCGCGTGGCGCAGGACGCAGCATTGCTCGATCGGGCAGAACCCCGCCTCGGCGAGGCACCCCATCACGGCGAGGTCCTGCTCGGTTTCGCGCACGACCGTCCCGACGCGAATCTCCGCCGGCGCCCGACCCAGCCTGATCCCGCCGCCTTTGCCGCGGACCACGGCAATATGGCCCTGCTGTCCGAGCTTGTTCACGACCTTCATCAGATGGGTCTTCGAGATGCCGAAGCTCCGGGCGATCTCGGCGATTGTCGCCTGCCGGCCCCCCTTCGCGCCGACATAGATCAGCGTGCGCAACGCATAGTCGGTCCACAGGGTGAGACGCATGGCAGGTCCTTTTCCGGAGCAGCCTGGGCGCGGGCTTGACGCTATAACATTCATACTATATGAATCTTTTATCGCAGCGGCAATGGGACAGCGCCTGTCAGGCGCAGCGTACGAGAAAAGAGTGAGCACGGAATCGCAACCCGGCGCCCGCAGTCGCGACCTGATCGTCGCGGACATCATGGCGCGCACCGGCATTGACGAGGCCATGATCGAGCGACTGGTCCGAGCCTTCTACGATCGCGCCCGCCGCGATCCGCTGATCGGGCCCGTGTTCGAGAGCAGGATCCATGACTGGGAGGGGCATCTGGCGCGGATGTGCGCCTTCTGGTCCTCGGTCGCCCTGATGAGCGGCCGCTACAGCGGTCAGCCGATGACGGCTCATTTGCCCCTGCCCATCGACACGCCGCATTTCGACCGGTGGCTCGAGATCTTCGCCGCGACCGCACGCGACCTGTGTCCGCCGCCGGCGGCAGCGCATTTCCTCGAGCGCGCCCATCGCATCGCCGACAGCCTGGAGCTCGGCATCGCCGCCCGCAAGCGCGAGATCCGGCCCAGGCGCGCCCGACCGGCCTCGACCTGGCCGCCGGCGCGGGAGGCCGAGGGTGGG
>JASHTP010000351.1 GCA_030040495.1 Alphaproteobacteria bacterium | reverse complement strand
GCGGTGGTGGAGGCGGCGAAGCTGCCGCTTTCGCCGGCGGCCGAGGCGGCGCTGCGCCTCGATCGGCAATGGCTCATGGCGGCACTGGGCGGCGGCGACGATTACGAGCTGCTCTTCACCGCGCCCGCTGGCGCCGCGGCCGCGCTCGCCGCGGTCGCCCGCGACGCCGGCGTCGCCGTCACCGCCATCGGCCGGATCGAGGCGGGCAGCGGGGTGCGCGTGCTCGACGCGGCCGGCGCGCCGCTTTCGGTTCCGGTCGCGGGCTATCGCCATTTCTAAATCTTAACCCTCTCGTGCTGAACTGGGCGCTCGCGCGCCCGGCCGCGGAGCCGGGCGCCGGGAGGCTGGTGTGAGTGATCGGGTTCCGTTTTCGCGCCGCCGGCGGCTCTCCCTTGCCGCCGCTCTGCTCGCCGCGCTCGCCGCGGCGCTGCCGGCGGCGGCGGCCGAGCGCGAGAAGACCGATGCCAAGTCACTGCCCGGCGCGCCGACTTTCGTCAACGTCACGCCCATCGTCCTGCCGGTGGTGGTGGGCAACCGCATCCCCCGGCAGGTGGGCATTCTCCTCACCGTCGAATTGGCCGTGGGCCATTCCCAGAGCGAGGTGCGCGACAAGGAGCGGCAGCTCACCGACGCGTTCATCACCGAGCTCTACCGCATCTATGGCTGGCGCAGCGGCGACACCCGGGTCGTCAGCGAGCGGCTGATCAAGGAGCGCCTCCAGCTCGCCGCCGACCGCGTGCTCGGCAAGGGCGTCGTCGACGCCATCCTGATCCGACAGCTCATCGAGCAGGAGCGGTAGCCGGCCACCGCAGGCTCGCGCCCGGGGCCGGCCTGCGCCATAATGCGCCGCAAACAGCCGAGGGAGCGTCGCATGGCCAGTTCACGCCTGGAGCCGCCCGTCTTGTCGCTTGCCGAGCGCGACCGCCGCTGGGCACGCGCGCGCCACCTGATGCGCGAGCACGAGCTCGACGCGCTGCTGCTCGCCGGCTTCCGCGCGCGGGAGATGTATGAGAGCTACATCAGCGACGATTACAACGAAGGCTGCGTGCTCTTTCCGCTCGAGGGCGAGCCGGTGGTGCTCACCTGGGCGCATCTGCGCGTGCTGCGCGCGCAATACTCCCGCGAGCGCGGGCACGCGCTCTGGGTCGAGGATTACCGTGTCACGGCGAGCGGCAGCGCGGTGGCCGAGGTGGTCGCCGAGAAGCGGCTGGCGGAGAGCCGGATCGGCGTGGTCGGGCTGAGCTCGCAGGCGCCGACCGAGCTCTACGGCGCCATCCCGGCGAATTTCTGGCTCGAGCTCACCGCCTCCTTGCCCAAGGCGCGCTTCCGCGACGTCTCGGAGGAATTCAGCTATCTCATGCTGGCCAAGAGCGACGAGGAGATGGCGCAGGTGCGCTACGCGGCCAAGGCCGCCGAGGCGGCCTGCCGGGTCATCGCCGAGGTCAGCGCGCCCGGCGTCGGTGAGGAGGTCGTCTTCGCCGAGGCGACGCGGGAGATCCTGCGGCACGGCATCGGCCTGCGCTATCCGATGATCGTCATGAATTCCGGGCCGCACACGCTCTCCTGGGGGCCGCCGCGCTGGACGACGCGAGGCGAGCCGCCGCGCGTGCTGGCGCGCGGCGACCTGGTGCAGGCCGAACTCATGCCGCTCTGCGGCAACCAGGAGGTCCAGGTGCAGATGTGCGTGGCGCTCGACCCGCTGGACGAGACCAACCGCAAATGCGAGCGGGTCGCGCGCGCCTCCTACGAAGCCGGGCTCAAGGCGCTGAAGCCGGGGATCAAGTTCTCCGACCTGGTGGCGGCGATGGAAGAGCCGTTCAAGAGCGCGGGATGCTGGGCCTATACGCCGCTGGTGCACTCGCTCGGCCCGCATTTCATGGCGGGACGGACGCGCATCAACATGGAGAAGGTCGATTTCGGCGTCCGTTTCGTCGGTGCGCCGGCGGCGCGCGAGCGCAACGCCGTGCTCGAGCCCGGCATGGTCTTCGCCTTCGAGCCCAACGCCTGTCTCGACCGGCACCGCGTCAATATCGGCGGCACCGTCATCGTCACGGCGAACGGCTGCGAAGAGCTGAACCACATACCGACGGAAGTCACGCACAAGCAGTAGGGACGGGCGCGGCATCGGAGGCGGGCATGCTGATCTTTCGTCAGCTCGTGGACCTTCAATCCTCGACCTACACCTATCTGCTCGCCGATGCCGGCCGCGGCGAGGCGGTGCTTATCGATCCCGTCTTCGAGCAGGCGCGCCGGGACGCGGCGCTGATCGGCGAACTCGGCCTGTCGCTGCGCTACACCCTCGACACCCACGTCCATGCCGACCACGTCACCGCGGCCTGGATGCTGAAGCAGCGCCTCGGCAGCGAGATCGCGATCGGCGCGAAGGGCGGCGCCGAAGGTGCCGACCGCTATCTCCGCCATGGCGACAGGCTGGCCTTCGGCAACCGCCACCTCGCGGTGCGCGAGACCCCGGGCCACACCGCCGGCTGCCTCACCTATGTGCTCGACGACGAGCGCATGGCGTTTACGGGCGACTGCCTGCTGGTGCGCGGCTGCGGCCGCACCGATTTCCAGGGCGGCGATGCGGCCACCCTCTATCGCTCGGTCCACCAGCAGATCTTCACCTTGCCCGAGACGTGCGTGCTCTATCCCGGCCACGATTATCGCGGCATCACCGCGACGACGGTGGGCGAGGAGCGGCGGCTCAATCCGCGCCTCGGCGGCGAGCTCAGCGCGGCGGATTTCGCCGGCTATATGGGCAATCTCGGGCTTCCCTATCCGAAACAGATGGAGGTGGCGGTGCCGGCCAATCTGCGCTGCGGCCGTCGCGAGCTGCCGCAGGCGGCGCGCCAGGAGCCGGATTGGGCGCCGGTCGCCTTCACCTTCGCCGGCTTCTGGGAAATCCAGCCGCAATGGGTCGAGGAGCATCTCAAGGAGCTGCAGGTGGTCGATGTCCGCGAGCCCGAGGAGTTCGCGGGGCCGCTGGGACGCATCCCGGGAGCGCGGCTGCTGCCGCTCGGCCGGCTCGCCGAAGAAGCGGGCGGCCTCGAGCGGGAGCGGCCGATCGTGACCGTGTGCCGCGCCGGCGGGCGCTCGGCTCAGGCGACGGTGCTGCTCCAGCGCGCCGGGTTCACCAAGGTGGCGAACCTCGGCGGCGGCATGCTGCGCTGGCGCGCGCGGGGTTGCGCGGTCGAAGGCGGCAGCGAATAGGTTGGCCGGCACCGGCCGGGCGCGCTGGTCGTTCGGGTTGCCTCCGCCTCGCTCTTCTGGCATGTTCCCGCGCGCTTTTCGTCGGGGGACGAGCTCAATAACCAAAGGACTTGAACGATGAATGCCTACTTGGTCGTCGTCGCCGGTGGCGTGCTGGCGCTGCTTTACGGCTGGTGGACGAGCCGTCAGGTGCTCGCCGCCGATGCCGGCACGGCGCGGATGCAGGAAATCTCCGGCGCGGTGCAAGAGGGCGCCAAGGCCTATCTCAACCGCCAATACCGCACCATCGCTATCGTCGGAATCGTCATCTTCCTGATCCTGCTGGCGACGCTGGGCTGGCACAGCGCGGTGGGCTTCCTCGTCGGCTCCGTCCTGTCGGGCTCGGCCGGCTATATCGGCATGAACGTCTCGGTGCGCGCCAATGTGCGCACCGCCCAGGCGGCGCGTCAGGGCCTGGCCAAGGGGCTCGACGTCGCCTTCAAGGCGGGCGCCGTCACCGGGATGCTGGTGGTCGGCCTCGGCCTCCTCGGCGTCTCGCTCTATTACTTCTTCCTGCGCTGGTCGCTGCCGCCGGGCGACACCCGCGGCATCCTCGAAGCGCTGGTGGCGCTTTCCTTCGGCGCCTCGCTGATCTCGATCTTCGCGCGCCTCGGCGGCGGCATCTTCACCAAGGG
>JASHTP010000028.1 GCA_030040495.1 Alphaproteobacteria bacterium | reverse complement strand
GCGGTTGAGCTCCTGCTGGCTGCGCGCGGTGCCGATGATATAGACGACGCCGTTCTCGGTGGTGACGACGTAGTTGATCGACTTGACGTACTTGTCGAACAGCAGGTCGTTCTTGAGCCGCGTCGAGATGACCGTGTCGCGCGCCTCGTCCATGAAATGCGTGTCCGGCCCGACCTCGATCTCGTCATAGACCTCTTTGACGCCGTCGGCCTTCCAGGCGAGTTTCACCGCCTCCTGGCGCCATTCCGCCTTCGGCACGCGGCCGGTGAGCAGTACGCGGCCGTTATAGACGGTGACCTCGAGATCGTGGACCAGCTCCTGATTGTAGGTGCCCCAGGAATTCTGGATGACGGCGCGGGTCGCCACGTCCTTCACCTGCTGGTCGGGCGACAGCTCCTGGCCGAAGACGGCGTAGCTGCCGCCGGCGCCGGCGCCGGCCGCGGCGAGGATGCAGCCGCCGAGCGACGGCGCGGCCGCCAGCAGCGTGCCGGCGAGGAAAAGGGCGCGAGGACGGGAAGGGGCGTGGGGCACGGCGGCGCTGCTCCTGGCAAGAGGAAGACGCGCCTATTGTCGTTGACCGAGCCGGCGACGCAAGGGTCGCATTGTGACCAAACGAAGGCGGCGCGCCATGCCGGGGCGGCTCACTCCGCGCCGGGGCGGCTCGCGACCACGCCCGGCTCCGGCTCGCCGAGCGCTTCGGCCAGCCGGGAGCGGTGCGGCGCGCGTCCCAGCCAGCGCGACAAGCGCTCGAGATAGAGGTAGATGACGGGCGTCGTGTAGAGCGTCAGCCATTGCGAGACGAGCAGGCCGCCGACGATGGCGACGCCGAGCGGCTGGCGCAGCTCCGAGCCGGCGCCCTGGCCGAAGGCGATCGGCATGCTGCCGAACAAGGCGGCGAAGGTCGTCATCATGATCGGCCGGAAGCGCAGCAGGCAGGCTTCGTGCACGGCCTCGCGCGGACTCTTGCCTTCGAGCCGCTGCGCCTGCAGCGCGAAATCGATCATCATGATCGCGTTCTTCTTGACGATGCCGATCAGCAGAATGATGCCGACGATCGCGATCACCGACAGGTCGTAATGGAGCAGCATGAGCATGACGAGCGCGCCGACGCCGGCGGCGGGCAGGGCCGACAGGATGGTGATCGGATGGATGTAGCTCTCATACAGGATGCCGAGCACGATGTAGACGACGAGGATGGCGGCGGCGACGAGCAGCGGCATCGAGGAGAGCGAGGCCTGAAACGCCTGCGCGGCCCCCTGGAACGAGCCTTGCAGCGTCGCCGGGGCGCCGAGCCGCGCCGCGAGCCGCTCGATCGCGTCGACCGCCTGGCCGAGCGCCGCGCCGGGCGCCAAGTTGAACGACAGGGTCACCGCCGGGAACACGCCCTGGTGGCTCACCGTCAGCGGCTCGACCGTCGAGGTGTAGTGGGCCACGGCGCTGAGCGGCACCTCGGCGCCGTTCAACGCCGCGACGTAGATCTGCGAGAGCGCCGCCGGGTCGTCCTGGAATTGCGGCTGAACCTCGAGGACGACCTTGTACTGGTTGGTGTCGGTGTAGATCGTCGCGATCTGGCGCTGACCGAAGGCGTCGTAGAGCGTCTGGTCGATCAGCGACGCCGAGACGCCGAGCCGCGACGCGGCGGTGCGGTCGATGGTGATGGCGACGTGCGACGCGGCGGATTGCTGATCGGAGGCGACGTCCTGGAGCTCCGGCAGCTTCATCATGTCGTGCTCGAGCAGGGGCGCCCAGTGGTCGAGCTCGTCCACGTCGGTGTCGGTGAGGGTGTACTGGTATTGCGTGCGCGAGAGGCGGCCGCCGACGGTGATGTTCTGCGGCACCTGCATGAAGAATTGCGCGCCCTGGACCGACGCCACCTCCCGCCGCAGCCGCTGGACGATCTGGTCGGCGGTGGCGGTCCGCTCGTGAAAGGGCTTGAGCTGGAAGAAGACGCGGGCCGTGTTCTCGCCGGGATTGTAGGCGTAGGCGCCGCCGAGCGCGAAGACGCCGGCGACATCGGGATCGCGTTGGATGATGTCCACGACCTCGTGGGTGATCGCGGCGGTGGAGCGGAAGGACGCGTCCTGGCGGGTGTCGACCTCGCCGAAGACGAAGCCCGTATCCTGCTGCGGGAAGAAGCCTTTCGGAATCGCCACGTAGAGAAAGCCGGTCGCGACGATGAGGCCGACGGTCGACAACAATGCCGCAAACTGATGGCGGAAGATGAATTTCAGGCCGCGGTCATAGGCCCCGAGCATGGCGTCGAAGCCGCGCTCGGCAAGACGGCTGAAGCGGCCTTGCGGGTGCAGCCCCTGCTCGCGCAGGAACAGCGAGCACAGCACCGGCGTCAGCGTCAGCGAGATGACCGCCGAGGCCATCACCGCCACCGAGACCGTGATGGCGAACTCGCGGAACAGCCGGCCGATGATGCCACTCATGAAGAACAGCGGGATGAATACCGCGATCAGCGAGAAGGTGATCGAGATGATGGTGAAGCCGATCTGCCCCGCCCCCTTGAGCGCGGCGTCGAAGGGCCGCATCCCCTGCTCGATGTAGCGCACGACGTTCTCGATCATGACGATGGCGTCGTCGACGACGAAGCCCACCGAGATGGTGAGGCCCATGAGCGAGATGTTGTCGAGGCTGAAGCCTCCGACATACATGACGGCGAAGGTGGCGAGCAGCGACAGCGGCACCGCCAGGCTCGGGATGACCGTCGCCCAGAGCGTCCGCAAGAAGACGAAAATGACGACGATCACCAGGCCGATGGTCAGCATCATGGTGAACTGGACGTCGCGGACGGCGGCGCGCGTCACGGCCGAGCGGTCGGAGACCAGATCGACATGGACGGAGGGCGGGATCGACCGCTCCAGCTCCGGCATCAGCGCCTGGATGCGGTCGACGAGCGCGATCGTGTTGGCGCCCGGCGCCTTGTTGATCGCGAGACCCTCGGCCGGATGATTGTCGAACCAGGCGCCGACGCGGGTGTTCTGCACCGAATTGATGACATCGCCGACATCCTTGACGAGCACCGGGGCGCCGTTGCGGTAGGCGATGATGACGTTGCGGTAGGCGGCCGCGTCGAACAGCTGGTCGTTGGTGTCGAGCGAGACCACCCGGTTCGGGCCCTCGATCTCGCCCTTGGCCTGGTTGACCGTCGCCGCCGAGATCGCGTTGCGCACATCCTCGAGGCCGATGCCGTGCGCGGCGAGCGCCGTCGGATTGACCTGGACGCGGGCGGCATAGGGCTTCTGGCCGAAGATGAAGACCTGGCCGACCCCCTTCACCATCGACAGCCGCTCCGCCAGCGCGATGTTGGCGTAATCATCGAGCCGATAGACCGGCAGCGCGTCGGAATGGACGGCATAGATCAGCACCGGGAAATCCGCGGGATTGACCTTGCGGTAGGTCGGCGGCGTCGGCAGGTCCTTCGGCAGCAGGCCGCTTGCCGCGTTGATCGCCGTCAGGACGTCCTCGGCCGCGCCGTCGATGTTGCGCGTCAAGTCGAATTGAAGCGTGATCGTCGTCGTGCCGACGCCGCTCAGCGAGGTCATCTGATCGAGATCGGGGATCGCGGTGAATTGCTGCTCGAGCGGCGTCGCCACCGCCGAGGCCATGGTCTGCGGGCTCGCCCCGGGATAGTTGGCGGTGACGGTGATGGTCGGGAAATCGACGTTGGGGATCGCGGCGACCGGCAGCAGGCCATAGGCGGCAAGGCCGAAGACGAGCACGCCCAGCATCAGCAGCGAGGTTGCGATCGGCCGGTGAATGAAGGGGGCGGAAACGCTCACTGGCTTTGCCCGCCTTCAGGAGCCGCTGGCGATCCGGCGACGGGCGTCGGATCGATCCGGGCGCCGTTGGTCAGGCGGTACTGGCCGCTGACCACCACGCGATCGCCCGGCGCGAGCCCCTTCGTCACCGCCGCGACGCCATCCTGAATCTCGGCGACCTGGACCTCGCGCCGATCGACGGTGTTGCCGGGCTGGACGACATAGACGGTATAGCCGTCGGGCCCCTGCTGCACCGTCGTCGCCGGCACCGTCGGCACCGCGGTTCGGACGCCGAGCACCACGCGCACATTGACGAATTCGCCGGGCCAGAGCCGCTCGTTCCCGTTGTCGAACTGCGCCTTCAGATGGATCGTCCCGGTAGTGGCGTCGATCGTGTTGTCGATCAGGGTGAGCTTGCCCTGGGCCAGCGTCCGCTCGTCCTCGCCGGACAGCGCCTCGACCACGAGCGGCGACTTCGCCTGCTGCTGCCGGATCTCATCGAGGCTCTGCTGCGGCAGGGTGAAGCTCACGAAGATCGGCCGCAGCTGGGTGATGGTGACCAGCGGCGCATTGTCGGTCGCCCGCACGAGATTGCCGATATCGACCATGCGGGCGCCGAGGCGTCCGGAGATCGGCGCGCGGATCTCGGAATAGCCGAGGTTCAGCTGCGCCGTCTCGATCTGCGCCTGATCGCCGGCGATCGCCGCCTTGAGCTGCCCCACCAGCGCCTTCTGCTGATCGTAGATCTGCTCGGTCTGAAAGCCGTGCACGACCAGCTTCGAATAGCGTTCGAGGTCGGCCTGGGCGCTCTGCAGCTGCGCCTCGTCCTTCGCCTTGGCGGCCTGCGCCTGCGCCAGCGCCGCCGCGTAGGGGCGCGGATCGATCTGGAACAGAAGGGCGCCGGCCTCGACCTCCTGGCCTTCGGTGAAGTCGACCCCGACGATCTGCCCGTCGACGCGGCTCTTGATCGTGTCGGTGTTGAAGGCCTGGACCGTGCCGATCCCATGCAGGAAGATCGGCATATCCTTGGCGGCGACGACGCCGACCGTCACCGGAATGGCGGGTGCCGCGGTCGGCGCCTGCGCCACGGCGAGCGGCGCCGCAGGCTCGAAGATCATCCATAGGCCCACGCCGCCCGCCACGAGCGCAATCCCCGCCGCGACGGCGACCTGACCCTTTTTCACGCGCGCCTCTCTGACGTCAGCCCGGAAGGACGAGGGCAACGATGTATATCATATTCCATCCTGGGCTCCATCATCCCCGCTGCGGGCCGCCTAGCCAGAAGCGAACTCGAGCTCGGCGATCACCGGGTGGTGGTCGCTGGCGAGCTGCGACAGCGCGTGGTGCAGCACCTCGCCGTGCCGCACCGCGATCTCGCGGCTGACGAAGATGTGATCGAGCCGCATCGCCGCATCCTTGTCGGGCGAGCGCAGATCGGTGGGCATGGAGTAGCGCCTGCCTTCGGGCGGAATCGCGTCGCGCAGCCCGCGCGCCGCGAGCAGCGAGAAGACGGCGCGGCCGCTGGCGAGGAAGCGGGCCAGCGCCGCCTCGGGCTCGGACGAGAAGCGGCGAAAGCCCTGCAGCAGCCGCGCCTCGTCGAGCGAGTCCTCCGGGCTGATGCTGTTGAAGTCGCCGCACAGCACCAGCGCGCCGGCGACGCCGTCGATCAGCGCGGCGAAATCCGCCGCCTTGTGGCGCGGCTCGCGCCCGGGATGGGGGTGATAGGAGGCGACGGTAACGACCCCCGCGGGCAGCGCGATCCGGGCGCGCAGCCCGCCGCGATTGTAGATGCGCGTCTCCTCCGCACCGAGGATCGGGAAGCGGCTCAGGATCGCATTGCCCCATTCGCGGTCGTAGAGCGCCGAGGCCGTGTGCGCATAGCCCAGCAGGGCGCCGTAATCGATGGTGACGCCGTCATAGGCGTCGCAATAAAGCGCCTCGTTCAGCACGACGATGTCCGGCGCGAGCTCGGCGAAGAGCTGCTGCGCCGCGGCAAGCCGCGCGCGGTCGATCGTCCGCCGCTCCGCCTCGTCGGCACCGAGCGGGCGAAAGCCCTCGAGGATGTTGTAGGTGAGCAGGCGAAAAAACGTCGGCATGAAAGACGGAAATCTAGCGTGATTGGTCTTCGCTGCGCCAGGCGTCGGCGAGGTGGCGGGGCAGCCTTCCGGGCGTCACCAGCATCACGTCGTAGCGCAGGTTGAGGCGCGCCAGCTCCGGGCGCAGGGCGACGAAATGGTCGAGCGCGCGGGCGACGCGGCGGCGCTGGCGCGGCCCCACCGCTTCGGCGGCAAGCGCCAGGCTGTCGCGCGCCTTGACCTCGATGGCGGCGAGCACCGAGCCGCGCCGGGCGATGAGGTCGACCTCACCGGACGGCACGCGGAACCGGCGCGCCAGGACGCGCCAGCCGCGCAACCGGAGATGCCAGAGGCAGACCAGCTCGGCGAAATGGCCGCGCCGGAAGGCCCGGCGCTTCGCGGCGAGGCTCATCCGCGCCCCGCCAGCACCAGAGCCCGGGCATAGACCTCGCGCCGCGGCAGGCCGGTCGCCGCCGCCACCACGGCGCTGGCGTCCTTGACGCTCATCGCCGCGAGCGCCGCCTCGATCTGCCGATCGAGCGCCTCGCCCTCGGGCGCCGGCGCCGCTTCGGGCGGCGCCACCACCACCACCAGCTCGCCGCGCGGCGGGCCCTCGCCGCGGTAGTGTGCGGCGAGCTCGGCGAGACCGCCGCGCCGGACCTCCTCGTAGAGCTTGGTCAGCTCGCGCGCCACGGCGGCGGAGCGCGGCCCCAGCACCGCCGCCATATCGGCGAGCGCGTCGGCGAGGCGCGGCGCGCTCTCGAAGAAGACGAGCGACGCCTTGACGGTGGCGAGCTCGGCGAGCGCCGTTCGGCGCGCCGCCGCCTTGGGCGGCAGGAAGCCGGCGAAGAGAAAGCGATCGCTCGGCAGGCCCGACAGCAGCAGCGCGGCGAGCGGCGCCGAAGGCCCGGGCACGGCGGTGACGCTCAAGCCTTCGGCGAGCGCCGCGCGCACCAGCTTGAAGCCGGGATCGGAGACGAGCGGCGTGCCGGCGTCGGAGACCAGCGCCACCGCTTCGCCGCGGCGCAGCCGCTCGAGCAGCAGCGGCCGCATGCGCTCGGCATTGTGGTCGTGATAGGCGACGAGCGGCCGCTCGATGCCGTGGCGCGCCAGCAGCTTCGCCGTGACGCGCGTATCCTCGCAGGCGATGACGTCGACGGCGCGCAAGGTCGCGAGCGCGCGCAGCGTGATGTCCTCGGCATTGCCGATCGGCGTCGCCACCAGATAGAGCGCCGGAGCGACGGCGGAAGCCTCGCGCGGTTTACTTCCCGGGGCGGTGTGGCTAGGCTCGCCGCCGATCTCGGCGACGGAGGGTGCGCGTGTTCGGCCGGTCCTGTCGGCGTCTTCTCGGCTTGCGCCTCGCCGCCGCGGCATCGCTCTTCCTCTCCGCGCTTGCGCTTTCGGCCTGCAACGAAGTGACCATACCGGGATTGTCCGGACAGCCGCAAGCGACGGCGCCGGTCCGCCCGCCGCCGCCGAGCGAGGCCGTCCAGCCACCGGTGAAGCCGGCGCCGCCGCCGGCACCGGCGCCGAGCGCTCCGGTCGCGGCCGCCAAGACGCGCGTGGCGCTGGTGCTGCCGCTCTCGGGCGTCAACGCCGCGCTCGGCAACGCCATGCTCGACGCCGCGCAGATGGCGCTCTACGATGTCGCCGACGACAACTTCGAGCTGCTGCCACTCGATACCAAGGGCACGGCGCAAGGCGCCGCCGCCGCGGCGCAGGCCGCGGTCGCCGCCGGCGCCAAGCTCATCATCGGCCCGCTCATTGCCGCCGAGGTCGCGGCGGTCAAGCCGGTGGCGCACGCCGCCGGCATCCCGGTGCTGGCCTTTTCCACCTCGACGCCGCTCGCCGGAGACGACACCTATCTCATGGGCTTCCTGCCGAACCAGGACATCGCGCGCATCACCGCCTTCGCCCGCGCCAAGGGTGCCGCGAAATTTGCCGTGCTTGCGCCGCGCACCCCCTATGGCGAGGTCGCGGTGGCGGCACTGCGCGAGGCGGTCGAGGCGCAGCAGGCGAGCCTCGGCGAGATCGACTTCTTCGATCCCGCGGCGCCCGACCTGTCGACGGCGGTCAAAGGCTTCGCCGCCGCGGCGCAGGGCGCCGACGCGGTGCTGTTGCCGGAAGGCGGCGCGCCGCTCAAGGCGCTGGCGCCGCTGCTGCCCTATTACGGCATCGATCCCCAGAAGGTGCACTTCCTCGGCACCGGCCTGTGGGACGAGCCCGGCCTCGGCAGCGAGCCGGCGCTCGACGGCGGCTGGTACGCGGCGCCGCCGCCGGCGGCGCGCGCCGACTTCGAAAAGCGCTTCCACGAGATCTATCGCCATCCGCCGCCGCGTCTGGCGACGCTCGCCTACGACGCCACCGCGCTCGCTGCGGTGCTGGCGCATGGCGACAGAGGCCCGGACTTCTCCGCCGCCGCGCTCACCAATCCCAGCGGCTTCGCCGGCCTCGACGGCATCTTCCGCCTGCGCGCCAACGGCCTGATCGAACGCGGCCTCGCCGTGCTCGAGGTCGAGCACGACGGCGACATGGTCATCGATCCCGCGCCGCAGACTTTCCAGGCGACGACGCAGTAGCCTTCAATCTTCAGTCGTCAGTGGTCAGTTACCCGACCACTGACGACTGACAACCAAGTCGTCACCCGGCCTTGTCGAGCAGCGGGTAGAACTCGGTATTTTCGCGGCGGATGCGGTCGGCGAGAACGTCGAAGAGCCGCGTCGCCTCGACGCAGAAGCCGGAAGGATCCGCCTTGATCCCGCCTTCCGTCCACTTTCGCGAGAACGCCTCGATCGCCGGCTTCACGCCGTTCATCTCTTTCGCGAACCGGTCCGCGACGTCGCGGACCTTCGCGTCGGCATGCTTCTGGTAGCGCGGATAAAGCGAATTGTCCTCCATCGCGAGGTGAAGCGAGAGCTTGCCGAAGAGCTGAGAAAGCTTGTTTCGAACGTCGGCCACGCCGGCGGCGAGGGCCTCGGGCTTGAGCTGCGACTGGATGCTTTTGACGGCTTCCACCATCTCGGCATGCTGCTTGCGAAAATTGTCGGTCACGGCCATCGATCGTCTCCTACGATGAAGTCTGCACGCTCGCCTGGCCTTGAGCCGGCGGTGCGATCGTTGGGTCGAGTGCACGAGACATGCCAGCCGCGCATCCTGGCGGATTCCGCGGGGCGCGCGCCGCCGCCCTGGCCGGCGACGGGCAAAATGCACAATTTGACCAGGCAAAATGCGCAATTCGACGGGCAAAATGCCCGCGTGGACGAGCGGCCGGGCCGTCAGCGCGTCGCGGCCGCGGCCGGCAGCCGCAGGGTGAAGCGGGAGCCGCGGCCGGCTTCGCTCTCGGCGGTGATCTCGCCGCCCATCAGCCGGCAGAGCTGGCGGCTCAAGGCGAGGCCGAGCCCGGTGCCGCCATATTTGGCCGCGATCGCGGGATCGGCCGGAGCGAAGTCGGTGAAGAGCCGCACCAGCGTCTCGCGGTCGATGCCGGTGGCGGAACCCGTGTCGCTGACGGCGAAGCGGATCCAGTCGCCGCCGGGGCCGGGCTCGCGCGCGACCGACAGGCTGACGCGCCCGTTCTCGGTGAACTTCGCCGCATTGCTCAGCAGGTTCTGCACCACCTGCCGCAGCTTCCCGGCGTCGCCGGTGATGGCGCCGAGATCGGCCGCGCATTCGACCTCGAACTCGTTCTGCTTGCCGGCGACGAGCGGGCGCGCCGTCGCCACGATGTCGTCGACCAACCGGACGAGATCGATCGGCTGCGCCTGCAGCTCCAGGTGGCCGGTCTCGATCTTGGAGAGGTCGAGCAGGTCGTCGACCAGCGACAGGAGATGGCGGCCGGCGCTGTGGATGCGCCGGAGGTCGGCCGCCTGCGCGCCGCCGATGCCGCTCCCGTCGGCATCCTCGAGCAGCATCTCGCTGTAGCCGATGACCGCGTTCAGCGGCGTGCGCAGCTCGTGGCTCATGCGCGCCAGGAACTCGGATTTGACGCGGCTTGCCAGCTCGGTTTCCTCGGTGGCGGCGGTAAGCTCCGCCGCGAGCTGGGTCAGCACGCGCTGCGATTGGGCGAGGCGATGAATGACATACTGGAGATAGAGCAGCAGCGGCAGTCCGACGATGGGCGCGACGATCGCCGCCGTGATCGGCACCTGGAGCGGCGGCGTGCCGACGAGCGCCTGCCAGACCAGCATGCTCAGCGTCATCGCCGCGCCGACGATGATGGCGAGCAGCGCCACGGTCCCTACCGGCCGCACGAGCCAGCCGGGGTGGAGAAGGCTGCGCGCATCCCAGCTCTGCCTGCCGGTGCCGCTCGCGATCATGCGCGGATGGGCCTTGTCCTGCTTCGTCCCCTGATCTCAAAGCTAAAGCAAATCTGGGGGAATTGACCTAACTTTTACCGACAAGTTTAGACAAATGCTAGGAAACCACCAAGGCCCGGAGCACGGCGTCGAGCCGCTGCCGGCCGGCCGCGGTGGCGCGCAGCCCCTGCGCGTCGAGGGCGACGAAGCCGCCTTCGACGAGATCGGCGAGCCGCGCCTTGTCGAGCGCAGCCTCGATCTCGGCTCCGGCGGCGGCGCGAAAGCGCGCGCGGTCGACGCCTTCGGCGAGCCGCAACCCCATCATCAGCAGCTCGCGGCGCCGCTCCGCCGGCGTCAGCGCAAGGCGCTCCGCGCTGCCGTCGCCCTGCTGCTCGACGGCGGCGAGCCAGGTTTCGGGCGCGCGATGGCTGCGGACGGCGAAGGTCCGGCCGCCCTGCGTCAGCCGGCCATGGGCGCCGGGGCCGATGCCGGCATAATCCTCGCCGCGCCAATAGGCGAGATTGTGCCGGCTCTCGCCGCCCGCGCGGGCATGGTTGGAAATCTCGTAAGCGGGCAAGCCGGCGGCCTCGAGCCGCGCCTGCGTCGCCTCGAAGAGCGCGCCGGCGAGATCCTCGTCGGGCAGCGCGAAGTCGCCGCGCGCGAACGCGGTGGCGAAGGCGGTGCCGGCCTCGATGGTGAGCTGGTAGAGCGAGAGATGGTTGCCGGCCAGATCCAGCGCGCGGTCGAGCTCCGCCAGCCAGGCCGCCGGCGTCTGGCCGGGCCGCGCATAGATCAGGTCGAAGGAGAAGCGCGCGAAATGCCGGCGCGCCAGCGCGATGGCGGCGAGCGCCTCGGCGGCGTCGTGGCCGCGGCCGAGAAAGCGCAGCGCGCGGTCGTCGAGCGCCTGGACGCCGAGCGACAGCCGGTTGACTCCGGCGTCGGCCAGCGCGCGGAAGCGCGCCGCTTCGACCGAGGTCGGATTGGCCTCGAGCGTGATCTCGGCATTCTCAGCGAGTCCCAAGCGCTCGACCGCGCGGGCGATCAGCGCCGCCACCGTCTCCGGCTCCATCAGCGAGGGCGTGCCGCCGCCGAAGAAGATCGAGCCGATGCGGCGCCCCGCCGTCTCGGCGGCGGCGCGGTCGAGCTCGGCGAGCAGCGCGTCGCGCCAGCGCCGCTGGTCGACGCCCTCGCGCACATGGCTGTTGAAGTCGCAATAGGGGCATTTCGACTTGCAGAACGGCCAGTGGATGTAGAGCGCGAGATCGCTCACCGCGGTCACCGCGCGAGACACGCCGCCGCCAGCTTGCGGAAGGCGACGGCGCGATGGCTGATGGCGTGCTTGGCCGCGGGATCCATCTCGCCGAAGCTCTCGCGGCCGCCTTCGGGCACGAAGATGGGGTCGTAGCCGAAGCCGCGACCGCCGCGCGGCGGAAAGACGAGAGTCCCCTGCACCTCGCCGCGGAACAGCTCGACTTGCCCGTCCGGCCAGGCGAGCGCCAGCACGGCGACGAAGGCGGCGCGCCGGTCGCGGCTACCGGCGAGCCGCTCCTCGACCAGCGCCATGGCGCGGGCGAAGTCGCGTTCGGGCCCGGCCCAGCGCGCCGAATGGATGCCGGGAGCGCCGTCGAGCGCCGGCACCACCAGGCCGGAATCGTCGGCGAGCGCCGGCAGGCCGCTCGCCGCCGCCGCGGCGCGCGCCTTGAGCGCGGCATTGGCCTCGAAGCTCGCGCCGGTCTCCTCCGGCTCGGGCAGGCCCAGCGCTCCGGCGCTCACCGCCTCGACGCCGTAAGGGGCGAGCAGCGCCGCCATCTCGGCAAGCTTGCCCTGATTGTGCGTGGCGATGACCAGCCGCTGGCTGGCGAAGCGGCGCGCCATCGCCTGCGCTCACGCGAGCCCGAGGACGCGGCGCTGCATCAGCACGAGCTGGCCGATGCCGAGCCGGGCGAGCGCCAGCATCTCGGTGAAACGCTGCTCGGGGAAGGCGTCGTGCTCGGCGGTAGCCTGGATCTCGACGATGCCGCCGGCGCCGGTGAGGACGAAATTGGCGTCGGCCGCGGCGGTGCTGTCCTCGGCATAGTCGAGATCGAGCACCGCCTGGTCGCCATGGATGCCGCAGGAGACCGCCGCCACCGCGTCGGAAAGCGGCAGCTTCGGCAGCGAGCCGGCGGCCACGAGCTTCTGCAGCGCGATGTGGAGCGCGACATAGCTGCCGGTGATCGACGCGGTGCGCGTGCCGCCATCGGCCTGCAGCACGTCGCAATCGATGCGGACCTGGCGCTCGCCGAGCGCGGCGAGGTCGGTCACCGCGCGCAGCGAGCGGCCGATCAGGCGCTGGATCTCCTGGGTGCGGCCGGACTGGCGGCCGCGCGTCGCCTCGCGCTCGGTGCGCTCATGCGTCGAGCGCGGCAGCATGCCGTACTCGGCGGTGATCCAGCCGCGGCCGGAGTTGCGCAGAAAGGGCGGCACCTTCTCCTCGACCGTGGCAGCGCACAGCACGTGGGTATCGCCGAAGCGGGCGAGGCAGGAGCCTTCGGCGTATTTGGCGAAGCCGGGCTCGAGGCGCACCTGGCGCAGCTCGTGCGGGGCGCGGCCGGAAGGGCGCGACATGTCGGTTGCCTTTCTTGGCGTTCGGGGCGAGAAGCTAATGCGGGGGCGTGCCGCCGTCCAGCGCGCCCGGCGGTTGACGCTGGCTGCCGCCCTACCTACATTTTGCCGCGCCCCCAGGGATGTCCGAGAGAGCTATGGCTGCGGAACGGCTGCCGCCCGTCCCCAAACCGGTCATCACGGAGCTCAATGAGCGCAGCCGTGAGATCTTCCGCATGGTCGTCGACGCCTATGTCGAGACCGGCGAGCCCGTCGGCTCGCGCACGCTGTCGCGCCGCGGCGGGCTCGACCTGTCCCCCGCCACCATCCGCAACGTCATGGCCGATCTCGAGGATGCCGGGCTGCTGTTCGCGCCGCACACCTCCGCCGGGCGGCTGCCGACCGAGGCCGGCCTGCGGCTCTTCGTCAACGGGCTCCTGGAGCTGGGCGGGCTCAGCGAGGAGGAGCGGACCAGCATCGACGGGCGGCTCGCGGCCGCCGGCAAGAGCCTGCCGCAGGCGCTCGAGGACGCCACCGCGGCGCTGTCGGGCCTGTCGCGCTGCGCCGGCCTGGTCGTCGCGCCCAAGACCGAGCGGCGCGCGCTCAGGCACATCGAGTTCGTGCCGCTCTCGCCCGGCCGCGCCCTCGTCGTCATGGTGACCGAGGACGGCCTCGTCGAGAACCGGCTCATCGAGGTGCCGATCGGCACCCCGCCCTCGACCATGGTGCAGGCGAGCAACTATCTGAGCTCGCGCCTCATCGGCCACACCATCGAGGAGGCGAAGGCGGTGATCGCCGCCGACGTCGCCTCGAACCGCGCGCAGCTCGACGAGATCACCCGACGCCTCATCGATGCCGGCCTCGCCTCCTGGGCCGGCGGCACCGAGGACAGCGCGCTCATCGTGCGCGGCCAGGCCAATCTGCTCGGCGACGTGACCGCGCTCGCCGACCTCGAGCGCCTGCGCGCGCTCTTCGACATGCTCGAAACCCGGGAGGCGATGCTGCGCCTGCTCGACGCGACGCGCGAGGGCGAGGGCGTGCAGATCTTCATCGGCTCCGACAATCCGCTCTTCGGCGTCGCCGGCTGCTCGATGATCGTGGCGCCCTACGCCAACAGCCGCGAGCAGGTGGTGGGCGCGATCGGCGTCATCGGCCCGACGCGGATCAATTACGCCCGCATCATTCCCCTGGTGGACTATACCGCCAAGGTGATCGGCAAGCTCTTGGGATAGGCTTAGGAATAGTGCGATGAGCGAAGACAGAAACGACGCCTACACCGCGCCCGACGGCGGCGCGACGCCGACGCCGGCGGCGGCCGAGGAGCGGCTGCCGCGGCTCGAGGCCGAGCTGGCGGAAACGAAGGACCGGCTGCTGCGCGCGCTGGCGGAGACCGAGAATGTCCGCCGCCGCGCCGAGCGCGAGCGCGCCGACGCGTCGAAATACGGCGCCGTCGCCTTGGCCAAGGACCTGCTCAACGTCGCCGACAATCTGCGCCGCGCGCTCGACAGCCTGCCCTTGGAGCAGGCCGCGGACGAGCGCACGCGCAACCTGCTGCAAGGCGTGGCGGCGACCGAGCGCGAGCTGCTCGCCGCCTTCGAGCGCCATGGCATCCGCCGCATCGATCCCGTCGGCGAGCGTTTCGACCACAATCTGCATCAGGCGATATTCGAGGTCGAGAGCACCGGCCAGCCGCCGGGCACGGTGGTGCAGGTGCTGCAGCCCGGCTATGTCATGCACGACCGGCTGCTGCGCCCGGCCATGGTCGGCGTCGCCAAGGGCGAGAGCCGGCCGCCCGCCGACGGGCCGCGCATCGACGAGATCGTCTAGCGCCGCGCGCCGGCGCCGGGCCGCCGGCCTTTCACGAAAATTAACCACTGTCTGCCACGCTTCGGGGCGCAGCCGCCTTCGGCTGCGCGCTGAGCATGGACCGTCGCCTTGTCGGCAAAGGCTAAACCGCTGGTGCTGCTGGTCGAGGACACCGTGCCTCTGGCGCAGCTCTATCTCGAATACATGAAGCGCGAGCCGGTCCAGGCGCGCCGCGCCGAGACGCTCGCCGAGGCCAAGGAGGCGCTGCTCGCGCTCAAGCCGGCGGCGGTGCTGCTCGATCTCGAGCTGCCGGACGGCAACGGGCTCGATCTCGTCGAAGCGGCGCGCGCCGCGTCGCTCGATCCCGCCTTCATCGTCATCACCGCGCACGGCTCGATCAACGCCGCGGTCGAGGCGATGCGCGCCGGCGCCGTGGATTTCCTGGTGAAGCCGTTCACCGCCGAGCGCCTGGTCACGACCGTGCGCAACGCGCTCGAGCGCCGCCGGCTGAAGCGCATCGTCGAGACTCTCGGCACCGACATCGGCAGCACCGCCTTCGAGGGCTTCATCGGCGCCGACCTCTCGATGCAGGCGGTCTACCGCGTCATCGATCTCGCGGCGAAGAGCCGCTCGACCGTCTTCGTCACCGGCGAGAGCGGCACCGGCAAGGAAGTCTGCGCCGAGGCCGTCCACCGCCGCAGCCCGCGCCGCGACGGCGCCTTCGTCGCGCTCAATTGCGGCGCGGTGCCGAAGGAGCTGATGGAGAGCGAGATCTTCGGCCATGTGAAGGGCGCCTTCACCGGCGCCACCGCCGACCGCGACGGCGCCGCGCTGCGCGCCGACGGCGGCACGCTCTTCCTCGACGAGGTCTGCGAGATGGACCCGGCGCTGCAGGTCAAGCTGCTGCGCTTCGTGCAGACGGGATCGGTCCAGGCGGTGGGCAGCGACCGCAGCCGCAAGGTCGATGCGCGCATCATCTGCGCCACCAACCGCGACCCGCTTGCCGAGGTCGAGGCCGGCCGCTTCCGCGAGGATCTCTACTATCGGCTCCACGTCATCCCGATCCAGCTGCCGCCGCTGCGCGAGCGCGGCGGCGACGTGCTGCTGCTGGCGCGGCATTTTCTCGCCGCCTTCAGCCAGGAGGAGGGCCGCCGCTTCACCGGCTTCGCGCCGGAGGCCGAGGCCCGGGTCTGCGCCCTGCCCTGGCCCGGCAATGTCCGCCAGCTGCAGAATGTCATCCGCCAGATCGTCGTCGTCCATGACGG
>JASHTP010000027.1 GCA_030040495.1 Alphaproteobacteria bacterium | reverse complement strand
CGGCCGTGCCCGCGGGCTGCGCCGCCGACTCGAGGATCTCGTCGTCGGCGATGATGCCGCCGAGCGCGCGCTTGCCGCGGTGCTGGTCGGCGCGCGCCAGCTACCCGGCGAGGGCTGGGCCCAGCGCCTTGCCGAAGCGCGGCCGATGCACGCGACCGAGGCGTTTCTCGCGCTGGTGCGCCAGCAGGTGCTGGCGCGCGCTGCCGAGCGCGACCAGGGCTACAGCCTCGAGACCGAGCTGCGGCCGCCGATCGACGGGCTCGTCGCCGCCGGCGAAGCGCTGGCGCTGGCGCTGGAGAAGATCTCGATCCCGATGCGCACGCTCGCCGAGCGCCTCAAGGCGCGGCTCGACGAGGATGCGGCCGAGCTCGATCAGGGCACGCGCTTCCGCATCGAGGCGGCGGTGCTCGGCCTCGAGCGCCGCGCCATAGCCGAGCTCGGCGGCTGGCAGCGCGCGCTGCGCGAGATCGCCGCCGAGCCGCCCGAGGAGTTCGTCGACTGGCTCTCGGTCGAGCGCGGCGACGGGCACGAGCTCGATGTCGGTCTCCACCGCCACTGGATCGATCCGACGCGGCCTTTCGCCGAGTTCGTCGCCAAGCCGGCGCATGGCGTGCTCGTCACCTCGGCGACGCTCACCGACGGCAGCGGCGATCCCCTGCGCGACTGGGAGGCGGCCGAGGCGCGCACCGGCGCGCGGCATCTGGCGGGCCCGGCGCTGCGAGTGCGCGTGCCGTCGCCCTTCGACTACGCGGCGCAGACGCGAATCTTCGTCGTCACCGACGTGCGCCGCGACGAGCCGGCGCAGGTGGCCGCCGCCTATCGCGAGCTGTTCTTGGCGGCGGGCGGCGGCGCGCTCGGCCTTTTCACCGCCATCGCCCGGCTGCGCGCCGTCCATCAGCGCATCGCCGCGCCGCTGGAAGAGGCCGGCATCCCGCTGCTGGCGCAGCATGTCGACGGCATGGACACCTCGACCTTGGTCGACATCTTCCGCGCCGAAGAGGATGCCTGCCTGCTTGGCACCGACGCGGTGCGCGACGGCGTCGACGTGCCGGGGCGCTCACTGCGCCTCATCGTCTTCGACCGCGTGCCCTGGCCGCGCCCGGACATCCTGCACAAGGCGCGCCGCGCCGCTTTCGGCGGCGCGCGCTACGACGACATGATCACGCGGCTCCGGCTGAAGCAGGCCTTCGGCCGGCTGGTGCGCCGCGCCGACGACAGCGGCGTCTTCGTGCTGCTCGACGCGCAGATGCCGTCGCGTCTTTCCGGCGCCTTCCCCGAGGGCGTCGCCCTCGAGCGCGTCGGCCTCAAGGACGCGATCGCGCGCACGGCCGAGTTTCTGAAGCGGCAAGCTTAGCGGCAAGCGGGAGACAGCAGATGCGCGCAGCGATTTTCCGGCACGGCGACCTCGTCGTCGACCGCCTGGCCGATCCGGCGCCGCAAACGGGGCAGGTGCTGGTGCGCACGCTCGCCTGCGGCATCTGCGGCTCCGATCTCCATGCGCGCCACCACGCCGCGAAGCTCGTCGACATGTCGCGGCGCGCCGGGGCGCCCTTCGTCATGGACCTGGAGCGCGACATCGTCTTCGGCCATGAATTCTGCGCCGAGATCGTCGAGCACGGGCTCGACACGGCAAAGCGGCTGAAGCCGGGGACGCGCGTCTGCTCCATGCCGATCACCGTCGCCGACGGGCGCGCCCACACCGTGGGCTATGCCAACGACATGCCCGGCGGCTTCGCCGAGCTCATGCTGCTCAACGAGAGCCTGTTGCTCGAGGTGCCGAACGGGCTTTCGAGCGACCTCGCGGCGCTGACCGAGCCGATGGCCGTGGGCTGGCACGCGGTCGAGAAGGCCCGGCTCGGCGCCGACGACGTGCCGCTGGTCATCGGCTGCGGACCGGTCGGGCTCGCCGTCATCGCGGGGCTGAGGATCAAGGGGCTGCGGCCGATCATCGCCGCCGATTTCTCGCCGGCGCGCCGCGCGCTCGCCGCGGCGGTGGGCGCCGACATCGTCGTCGATCCCGGCGCCGCTTCGCCCTATGAGCGCTGGAGCCGGGAAGCCGCGCCCGCCGGCTACGATCCCGCGGGCCTGGGCGCGCTCTTGGGCATGGGTCCGCAGCCGCGGCCGGGCGTGCTCTTCGAATGCGTCGGCGTTCCCGGCATCCTGCAGCAGCTGCTCGAAGGCGCGCCGCGCCACGCGCGTATCGTCGTCGTCGGGGTCTGCATGGAGCCGGACCGGCTCGAGCCCTTCTTCGCCATCCGCAAACAGCTCAACCTGCAATTCGTGCTCGGCTACACCGCGGAGGAATTCCAGGCGAGCCTGCGTCACCTGGCGGAAGGGCTGATCGACGCCGCGCCGCTCGTCACCGGCCGCGTCGGTCTCGACGGGGTGCGGCGCGCCTTCGACGATCTCGCCGACCCCGCCCGGCACGCCAAGATCCTGGTCGAGCCCTGGCGCTGAGCGCTCAGTAGAGCACCTGCCGCGTCTTCGGCGCGTCCTCGGCGTCGTAGCGCGCGGCGTCGACCTTGCCCTTGGTGGCGGATGCCAGCAGCGTGCCCATGCTCGGCACCTCGCCGTCGCGGGCGAACTTTGCGGGATTCCACAGCTCGGCGCGCACCAGCGCGCGCGGGCACTGCACGAAGGCCTCGTCGATTTCGACGCGCAGCACCGTGCGCGGCGCCTTGCCGGCGACGGTGAAGCGCTCGAGCAGCGCGGGATCGGCCGTCAGCGTGCCGCGTCCATTGATGCGCAAGGTCTGATCGATGCCGGGCACGAGGAAGAGCAGCGCCACTGCCGGGTTCTCGACGACGTTGCGCAGACTGTCGATGCGGTTGTTGCCGCGGCGGTCGGGCAGCAGCAGCGTCTTGTCGTCGGCGACCGCGACGAAGCCCGGCGCGTCGCCGCGCGGCGAGCAGTCGGCGCCGCGCCGGCCGAAGGTGGCCAGCAGCACGAACGGCGAGGCGGCGATGAAGGCGCGGCTGGGGCCGTCGAGGCGGTCGAGCTGCTTCAGCAGGGCGCGCTCGCCGGGCTTGTCATAGAGCCGCTCGAGCGCGTCGAGCGTGGCGATGGCATGGGCGTCGGTCATGGCGGCCTCGCGGCAAGGGGCGAGGCAAAGCATAGGCCCGCGCCGGCGGCGCCGCCAATCCCCGTGACGGCCGCCTTAGCGGCTTTGCGCGTGCTCCACCGCGGCGACGATGAGCGCAGTGGCGAGCAGCACGAAGAGGAAGCCTATCACCTGCGCCAGCGGACCCGGCGGGGAGACGACGGCGTGGGCGTGCGAGCTCAGCAGAAGTATTCCAATCGGCGGCATGTGAAGTATTCCAATCGGTAGCATAAAATTGATCAGGCACTTATTTCGCGCCGCGGTCAAGCCTAGCCTGAATAAGGACACAGATGCCTCAGTAAAAACCATTATGTGCCGGCGTATTTTCCAGGATTTTCCGTCGAGTTTTACTGCAAAGAGCGACCGAGTTGACCCGCCGACCGCCGCCGGTCATGGTGGCGGCCCGAGCTTCCGCGAGGCCCCGATGATCGACGCCCATTCCGCGCTCATCTACACCATGATGCTGGTCTCCGCCGCGGACACCGAGATGACCGACGCCGAGCTGCAGATCATCGGCGACATCGTCAATCACCTGCCGGTGTTCCGTGACTACGACCGCAAGCGCTTCACCAAGGACCTCAAGGAATGCGCCACGCTACTGGCCAAGGAGGACGGGCTCGAGCAGGCGCTGAAAGGCATCAAGGGCACGTTGCCGCAAACGCTGCGCGAGACGGCCTATGCCGTCGCCTGCGACGTCGCCGCCGCCGACGGCGAGGCGAGCCAGGAGGAGCTGCGCGTGCTCGAGCTGCTGCGTCACCGGCTCGGCATCGACCGGCTCATCGCCGCCGGCATCGAGCGCGGCGCCCGCGCCCGCTTCGCCGTCGCCTGAGCCGCCGGGCGCCCCCGCCCGCGGCGCTGGCAGCACTCTCTGAGAGATGCTGCTAAGCCTTTGATCTCCATTAATTTTTTCTTGAGTCATGGCGCCGTAACATCAACACTCGCTGACGGTGAGGGTCTCACTGCGCGGGAGATGACGGCCGATGAGCGAGTTGAGGCTGCAGCTGCGGGGCTATCGCCTGACCACGGCGGAGATCCTCTATCATCTGCCGGATCATCCGCACCTGTTGCAGAGCTTTGTCTGGCAGCATCTAGACATGGCCCCGGACTTCCCGGTGCTGCGGCGGTTCCTCGATTTCTGGACGCGCAACATCGAAGGCAAGCTGCATTCGGTGCAGGTGGCGCACGCCTCGATCATCGCGCCGGGTGAGCTGCGCCACGCGGCCGTGTCGCTGCAGCTGCACTAGGGGGAGACACTTCGCCCCTTGCCAAGGGGCGGCCGGTTGCGCAGGGTCCGGCCGGCTCCCGACCCGGCTGACAGGCGAAATCCCGTGTCCACCGCCGCCCTTTCCGAAGCCGTGCCTCGCGCCGCCCGCTCCGACCGGCCGATCGCGCTCTGGCTGCTGGCCTGCTGCGCCATGATCTTCCTGATGGTGGTGATCGGCGGCGTCACCCGGCTCACCGAATCCGGCCTCTCCATCACCGAATGGCAGCCGGTGACCGGCATCCTGCCGCCCTTCGGCGAGGCGCAATGGCAGGCCGAATTCGCGCGCTACAAGGCGATCCCGCAATACCGCGCCATCCATCCCGACATGACGCTGGCCGGGTTCAAGACCATCTTCTTCTGGGAGTATGTGCACCGGCTCTGGGGCCGCCTCATCGGCTTTGCCTTCGCCGTGCCGTTCGCCTGGTTCCTGCTGCGCGGCCGCATTTCGCGCCGGCTTGCGCCGAAGCTCCTCGGCCTCTTCGTGCTCGGCGGGCTGCAAGGCGCGCTCGGCTGGTACATGGTCGAAAGCGGCCTGTCGCAGCGCATCGAGGTGAGCCAGTACCGGCTCGCCGCGCACCTGCTGGCCGCCATCATCATCTACATCGCCATGCTCTGGGTGGCGCTCGACCTGCTGTCGCCCGTTGCGGCCGAGCGCGACCCGCGCGCGGCGCGCCTCGGCCGCGCACTCAATGCCTTCATCCTCATCCTCCTCGTGACCCTCGGCGCCGGCGCCTTCGTCGCGGGGCTGCGCGCCGGTTACATCTACAACACCTTCCCGCTGATGGGCGGCGCCTTCGCCCCGGGCGAGTACTGGCAGCTCGCGCCGTGGTGGCGCAACTGGTTCGAGAATGCGGCGGCGGTCCAGTTCGATCATCGCCTCCTGGCGGAGACGACTTTTCTCCTCGTCGCCGCGCTTTGGCTTTATGCGATGAGGCTCGAGCTTTCTCCGGCGACGCGGGTCAGGCTGCATCTCCTCTTCGCCGCGGCGTGCCTGCAGGTCGGCCTTGGCATCGCCACGCTCCTCCTGGTCGTGCCGCTGTCTCTCGCCGTGGCGCATCAGGCGGGCGCGCTGCTGCTCGTCACCGCCGCGGTGGTGGCGCGCCACGCGCTGCGGCGGCCGCGCCGGTTGGACGGCCCGGCGCGGGCGGCGTTATAGTTGCCGCCGGAGGCAGCGATCATGGCGGATTTCCCCGAGAAGACCCTTGCCGACTGGCAGGCGCTCGCCGCGAAGGAGCTCGGCGGCGGGCTCGACCGGCTCGACTGGCAGACGCCCGAGGGCATCGCGGTGAAGCCGCTCTACACCGCCGAGGATCTGGAGACGCTCGAGACCGTCGGCACCTTGCCGGGCTTCCCGCCCTATCTGCGCGGGCCCCGCGCCACCATGTACGCGAACCGGCCCTGGACGATCCGGCAATATGCCGGCTTCTCTACCGCCGAGGAGTCGAACAAATTCTACCGCGAGAACCTCAAGGCCGGGCAGATGGGGCTTTCCGTCGCCTTCGACCTCGCCACCCATCGCGGCTATGACAGCGACCATCCGCGCGTCGTCGGCGATGTCGGCAAGGCCGGCGTCGCCATCGACAGCGTCGAGGACATGAAGATCCTGTTCGACGGCATCCCGCTCGACCGGATGAGCGTTTCGATGACCATGAACGGCGCGGTGCTGCCGGTGCTCGCCGGCTACATCGTCGCCGCCGAGGAGCAGGGCGTGCCGCAGGAGAAGCTCTCCGGCACGATCCAGAACGACATTCTCAAGGAGTTCATGGTCCGCAACACCTACATCTATCCGCCGGGCCCGTCGATGCGCATCGTCGCCGACATCATCGAGTACACGGCGAAGCACATGCCGAAATTCAATTCGATCTCGATCTCCGGCTACCACATGCAGGAGGCCGGGGCGACGGCGGTGCAGGAGCTCGCCTTCACCTTGGCCGACGGGCTCGACTATGTCCGCGCCGCGCTGTCCAAGGGGCTAAAGGTCGACGATTTCGCGCCGCGGCTCTCCTTCTTCTTCTGCATCGGCATGAACTTCTTCATGGAGATCGCCAAGCTGCGCGCGGCGCGCCTTCTCTGGGCGCGGCTCATGAAGCGCTTCGATCCCAAGAACCCGGCGAGCCTCGCGCTGCGCACCCATTGCCAGACCTCGGGC
>JASHTP010000350.1 GCA_030040495.1 Alphaproteobacteria bacterium | reverse complement strand
CACCCCGACAGCGAGGCGCAGCGCAGCGACGTCCATGCCGTGCTCGGCGATCTCGGCCTCGGCGAGACGGTGGAGCATGGCCTCGTCGAGGCGCTCAACAAGATCGACCTGCTCGATCCCGAGCGCCGCGCCTTCCTGCGCAACCACGCGCAGCGCAACCGCGATGTGGTGCCGATCTCGGCGGCGACCGGCGAGGGCTGCGACCGGCTCCTCGATCTCCTCGACCGCCGCGTCGACGGCAACCGCACGCTCATCCATCTCGACGTCCCCGTCAGCGACGGCGCCGCGCTCGCCTGGCTCTATCGCCACGGCGAAGTGGTGAGCCGCCGCGACGACGAGCGCGAGGCGCATCTCGCCGTGCGTCTCACCGAGGCCGATCTCGGCCGGTTCCGGAACCGGCGCGCGGTGCCTTGAACGCGTAGCTCAATCCTCCGCATTGCCAGCGCGCATGCCGGGCTTTCGCATTTCTTCACGCCATCGCTGTCGCCCCGTCTGACAAGCGCTATCGCGCTCGCGGCGACATCATCTCGTTGAGCTCGGCGCTGGAAGCCGCGTCCCCGGCGAAGCCGAAGGTGCCGCGCTCCCGGATCTCGCGGGTCGCGCGCAGCAGCCCGCCGAGCGCCGCGCGCGACAGCAAGCCGCCGAGGCTGATGCGCTTGACGCCGGCACCGGCAAGCTCGGCCACCGAGAGCAGCGGCCGGCCGGCGAGGACGTTCAGAGGCTTCGACAGCACCGCGGTGACGGCGCCGATTGCGGCGAGGTTGGGCAGCAGCGGCGCGTAGAGCACGTCGGCGCCGGTCTTCTCATAGGCTTGGAGGCGCTTGAGCGTGTCATCGAGATCGGACCGGCCGTGCAGGTAATTCTCGGCCCGCGCCGTGAGCGTGAAGGGGAAGGGGAGCGCTCGCGCCGCCTCGACCGCGGCGGCCACGCGCTCGACCGCCTGCGAAAGATCGTAGATCGGGCGCCTGGGATCGCCGGTGAAATCCTCCACCGAGCCGCCGACGATGCCGGTGCCGGCGGCGAGACGGATGGTCTCCGCCACCGTCTCGGGGTCGTCGCCGAAGCATTTCTCGAGATCGGCCGAGACCGGGAGATCGGTGGCCGCGGCGATCGCGCGCAGATGCGCCAGCAGCTCCTCGCGCGTCGTCGCCCCGTCGCGCCGGCCGAGCGAGAAGGCGAAGCCGGAGCTGGTCGAGGCCAGCGCCTCGAAGCCCAACGCGGCGAGGATGCGCGCGCTGCCCGCATCCCACGGATTGGGGATGACGAAGGTGCCGGGCCGCCGGTGGAGCTCCTGGAAGCGCCGCGCCTTTTCCGCCTGGTCGATCGCCATGCCTTTCCTCCTCCGTTGCCCGTTCAGGCCGCTGCGAGCCCGACATTTTCGCCCGAAAGGAACGTCTCCGTCTCGCGGTAAAGCGCATGACGGCCGGTCTCGAGATGCATGAGATGCGTCGCGCGGCCGAGCTTCACGTCGCGCTTCAGCGGCGAGGCGGCGAGCGCGCGGAAAAGCCAGGCGGCGTCCTCGTCGCAGCACATCCCGTCCCATTCGCCGCGGATGATCGCCACCGGCGCGCGGATCAGCGCGGGGTCGTAGGCAAGCTCGCCCGCCCAGGCGTCGAAGATGTCCTGGAAGGCGCCGGCCGGTGTCTTGACCGCAGCCGGCGTGCGCGTGCGGCTCTCGGGATCGGCGTCGAGATAGGCCTCGCCCCATTCCTCGAAATGCCGGCGCAGCAGCACCGGGCTCTCGCCTTCCGGCACGTCGACGGTGAAGCGGTCCCACTGATCCCGGAGCGAGATCAGCCGCCAGGCGGGCAGGCGCACCGGGTCGGCGCGGAGCGGCCGACGGGCGATCGGGCCGAAGAGGACGAGGCGGTCGACGAGCTCGGGGCAGCGCCCGGCGAAGCGGCCGGCGACGATGCTGCCCCAGGAATGGGCGACGAGCGAGATCGCCGGGACGCCGTGATGCGCGGCGATGAAGCGCGCTGCCGCTTCGAGCTGCCGGCTTGCCTCCTCCGCGCGCCCGAGCGGCGGATGGCGCTCGGCGGGCTCGCCCATCTCGGGATAGGGATCGGAGAAGGCGCCGAAGCCGTGGAAGTCGAGGCCCCACACCGCGAAGCCTGCTTCTGCCAGCGCGTCGCGCCAGGATCTTCCGTCGAAGCGATGGGCGATCGACAGCGCCGAGGGGAAGGTGCCGCCATGGACGTAGAGCACCGGCGTGCCGCGCGGCGGGGCGGCCGGCGCCGGCGGCAGGTGGCGCAGGAAGAGCGAGAGGCCGCGAAGCGGGCTCGGGATCAGGTAATGCTCCTCGCGGGCATCGAGCTTGGGGATGGCCCCGTCGCGCAGGCGGAAATTCATCGGCAACGCCTTTCGAGATCGTCATGTCCGA
Organism: Alphaproteobacteria bacterium; assembly: GCA_030040495.1. Classification (GTDB taxonomy): domain Bacteria; phylum Pseudomonadota; class Alphaproteobacteria; order ATCC43930; family CGMCC-115725; genus DAHUYF01. The sequence goes on along the minus strand of JASHTP010000350.1, from coordinate 4,457 downwards.
CCTCAACATGGACGTTGCGGAGGCCGCTGTCCGCTGCCGACGCTTCGGTCGCGGACGAAGCGTCACGCCGCCGCGCGCCGCGCCCACAACAGACGGTCGAGCCGGCCGGCGAGGGCGGCGCTCACCCCGGTCATCGGCAGGCGCAGCTCGGGAGAGGCGATGAGCCCGCTGCGCCAGAGCCAATGCTTGATCGGCGCCGGGTTGGGCTCGGCGAAGAGCAGCCGCACGAGGTCGACGAGGCCGCTCCAGCGCTCGAGCGCGCCGGCGAGATCGCCGGCGAGCACGGCTTCGCGCAACGCGACGAAGGCGGCGGGATCGGTCTGGGCCGAGGCGAGAATGCCGCCATCCGCGCCTTGCGTCAGCGCCGTGTGGAAGAGCGCGTCCTCGCCGGTGAGGACGGCGAAGCCGGCCGGCCGCCGCCGCAGCAAATCGAGGCTCTGCGCGGCGTCGGCGCAGCAATCCTTGATGCCGATGACCGCCGGCAGCTCGGCCAGGCGCAGCAGCGTGTCGTTGGCGAGGTTGACGGCGGTGCGATAGGGGATGTTGTAGAGCAGCAGGGGCTTTGAGGCGTCGCGCGCCAGCGCCGCGAAATGTTGGCGCAATCCCTCCTGCGACGGGCGTGAATAATAGGGGCAGGCGACGAGATGGCCGGCGATCGGCCAGCGCGCGCTGGCGTCGAGCCGCTGCTTCAGCTTGCGCGTGTCGCTGCCGCAAAGGCCGAGCCAGAGCGGCACGCCGCCGGCGGCCGAGGCGGCGACGGCGACGAGGCGCTCGGTCTCGTCCGCGTCGAGCACCAATCCTTCGCCGGTGGTGGCGGCGAGGACGAAGCCGGCGATCGGGGAAGCGGCGAGATGGGCGACGAGCCGCGCCAGCGAGGCCTCGTCGAGCGCGCCGTCACGGAACGGCGTGACCAGCGGCAGAAAGATGCCGGCAAGCGGCTGTTGTCGGGAGGGCGTTGGGTCCATGGCGTCTGCTCCTGGGTGGCGGCCGCGACGGCGCAGCGGGAGCCGGACATGACAAGGCCCCGTCCGAACCGGCGGGGCCTGGGTGATCCCTGATGCTGCTCGCGCGCTCAGCGCATGCGAAGATCCCCGCTCCCGCTGGAGACGGACTTTCGCGACGTGGCGGCGAGGTCGAAGCGCATCACCCGCATCGTCGGTGATGCCGGGCGGCATGTCAATCGCGTTCCGGCCGCCTGCCGTAGGGGTTGTCACCTCGCGAATCCCGGCTAGCATGGCGCCCGCAATCGGTGGAGGCGACGATGAAGCTGGCGTTCCTGGGCCTCGGCGTCATGGGCTATCCGATGGCGGGGCATCTTGCCAAGGCCGGCCATCAGGTCACGGTCTACAACCGCACCGGCGCCAAGGCGCAGAAATGGGCGAAGGAGTATGGCGGCCAGCATCGCCCGACGGCGGCCGAGGCCGCGTCCGGCGCCGAGCTCGTCTTCACCTGCGTCGGCAACGACGCCGATGTGCGGCAAGTGCTGGCGGGCAAGGAGGGCGCCTTCGCCGGCATGGCGCGCGGCGCGATCCTCGCCGACCACACCACCGCTTCGGCCGAAGTGGCACGCGAGATGGCGGCGCTCGCCAACGAGAAGGGCCTGGGATTCCTCGATGCGCCGGTCTCGGGCGGCGAGGCGGGCGCGGTCAATGGCAAGCTCACCATCATGGTCGGCGGCGAGCCGGCCTTGTTCGCCAAGGCTCAGCCTGTGATGGCGCATTACGGCCGCGCCGTCACCTTGATGGGTCCCGCCGGCAACGGCCAGCTTACCAAGATGGTGAACCAGATCTGCATCGCCGGGCTGGTGCAGGCGCTGTCGGAAGGCGTGAACTTCGCCATGCGCGCCGGACTCGATCCCAAGCTCGTCGTCGAGGTGATCTCCAAGGGCGCGGCGCAATCCTGGCAAATGGAGAACCGCGCGCCCACCATGATCGCCGGCAAGTTCGATTTCGGCTTCGCCGTCGACTGGATGCGCAAGGACCTCGCCATCTGCCTCGCCGAGGCTCGGCGCAACAAATCGGCGCTGCCGGTGACGGCGCTGGTCGATCAGTTCTATCAGCGCGTCCAGGAGCGCGGCGGCGGGCGCTGGGACACCTCGGCGCTGATCCATCTGCTGGCGAACCCCTGACTTGCGACTGAGCTTCCACGCGCGGGGCGTCTATCGACGCTCGCGCTTCTTCCTGACGCGCGCGGCCTGGCGCCGGCGGTTGCCGTTCTGGAGCGGCGGCCTCGCCGTCGGCTTCGCCGCCGTGCTGCTCGCCATCGCTGCCGACTATGTGCAGGCCTGGTTCCGCGACGCGATCTCGGTCTCGCCCTATCTCTCGCTGGCGATCACGCCGCTCGGCCTCGGACTGTCGGTGGCGCTGATGCGCCGCTATTTTCCGGGCTCGCAGGGCAGCGGCATCCCGCAGGCGATCGCGGCGCGCCGGTACGACGACGCGGCGCAGCGCACCCGGCTGCTGTCGCTGCGCATCGCCGGCGGCAAGATCCTGCTCACGCTGCTCGGGCTGCTCGCCGGCGCCTCGGCCGGGCGCGAAGGGCCGACGGTGCAGGTCGGCGCCTCGATCATGCACGCCGTCGGCGGCGTTTGGAAAGGCAAGCATCAGGGCCTCATCCTCGCCGGCAGCGCCGCCGGCGTCGCAGCGGCCTTCAACACGCCGCTCGCCGGCATCGTCTTCGCCATCGAGGAGATGAGCCGCAGCTTCGAGCAGCGCACCAGCGGTCTCGTGCTCACCACCGTCATCATCGCCGGCATCGCCTCGCTGGCGCTGCTCGGCAACTACACCTATTTCGGCGCGACCGCCGCCAGTTTGGCGCGGCTCCAGGACTGGCTGGCGGTGCCGCTGTGCGGCGTCGCCGGCGGCCTTCTGGGCGGGCTTTTCAGCAAGCTCGTCGTGGTGACGGCGAGCGGCAAGGTTCCCGGCCGCGCCGGCGCGCTCGTCCGCCGCCATCCCGTGGGCTTTGCGGCGCTTTGCGGCCTGCTCGTCGCCGGCGTCGGACTGCTCTCCGGCGGCGCCACCTACGGCACCGGCTACGACCAGGCGAAGCAGCTGCTCGAAGGCGCGGGGCATGTGCCGCAGGGCTTCGGCATCCTCAAATTCCTGGCGACCGCTCTGTCGACGGTGAGCGGCATCCCCGGCGGCATTTTCTCACCGTCGCTGGCGGTGGGCGCGGGGCTCGGCGCCAATGTAGCAACCCTGCTGCCGGCCGCGCCCGCCGGGGCGGTGGTGCTGCTCGGCATGGTGGCCTATTTCGCCGGCGTGGTGCAGGCGCCGATCACCGCCTTCGTCATCGTGCTGGAGATGACCGAGAGCAACGCCATGACGGTGCCGCTCATGCTGACGGCGCTGATCGCCTACGGCACGGCGCGGTTCGTCGGCGCCCCGCCGATCTACCACGCCCTTTCCGAGAATTTCCTGCCGAAGCAGCCCTGACCCGGCCGCGGCGGGCGCGGGGATGGATGGCCGTGCCACCGCCTATGACCGGCATAGCGAGCCCATTTCCCGGTGCGGATCATGGCGAGAGACTCCGAGCGCGCTCCCAGCCGGCCCACCCTGTGGCTCTCCTGGCTGACCCTCTTCGCCGGCGCGGTCATGTGCATCGTCGCCGTGCTGATGTCGTAACCCCCGCTCCCGGCCGCTTGACCGATTCGAGGCTCTGACCCCGCCCGCCTCGCGCCATTGCCAGCGCGCGCTCCGGCCGGGCATGCTCGATGGTTTCTGACGCAGCGGGGGCATCGTGCAGCAACAGCAGGAACTCGCCGGCAAGGTGGCGCTGGTCACCGGCGCCGCGCGCAACATCGGCCGGGCGATCGCGCTCGACCTTGCCGCCGGCGGCGCGGCCGTGGTGGTGAACACGCGCCGCTCGCGCGACGCGGCCGAAGCCGTGGCGCGCGAGATCGAAGCCGGCGGCGGCGCGGCGATGGCGGCGATCGCCGACGTCACCGACGAAGCGGCCGTGGGCGCCATGGTCGAGCGGACGGTCGGGCGCTTCGGCCGCCTCGACATCCTCGTCAACAATGCGGCGCTGCGCCCGGCGACCAAGCTCGGCGACATGACGCTCGCCGAGTACCGCGCCGTGCTCGCGCTCATCCTGGAGGCGCCGTTCCTCTGCACCAAGGCGGCGCTGCCGCATCTGCGCCGCGGCGGCGCCGGCGCCATCATTAGCATCGGCGGCATGACCGGCCATGTCGGCGGCAGCGATCGCGTCCATGTCGCGGCGGGCAAGGCCGGGCTCGTCGGCCTCACCAAGGGATTGGCGCGCGAGCTCGCGCCCGACCGCATCACCGCCAATTGCGTCGTGCCGGGCCTCATCGACACCGCGCGCGACCACACGCCATCGGCGCATGCGGCCTTGCCGTCGCTGCTCGGGCGGCTCGGCACGACCGCCGAGATCGCCGCCATGGTGCGCTTTCTCGCCGGCCCGTCGGGGCGCTTCATCACCGGGCAGGCGATCCA
>JASHTP010000349.1 GCA_030040495.1 Alphaproteobacteria bacterium | reverse complement strand
CGGAGCGTGCAGCCATCCTGCGCCGAGATCGGCGCGCCGCCGACGCCGTAGAAGGCCGGGCCGGGATTGGTGATCTCGACGAAGCTGGCGAGCCCGATGCCGCGATGGATGCCCTTGGCGCGCAGCTCCCGCTGCTCGCGGCGGAGCCCCGCATAGTCGATCAGCTCGAGCAGCCGCTCGAGCGCGCGCTGGAGCGACAGCTTCTCGAAGCGCAATCCGGCCGGCGTGGTCCAGGGATAGGCATCGTCGGCGATGAGGTTGCGCCGCCTGAGCTCCGCCGGATCGATTCCCAAGGCGCGGGCGGCGTGGTCGACGAGGCCTTCGGTGACGGCGCAGGCGACGGGATGGCCGACGGCGCGGTATTGCGACATCGGCGGCTTGTTCTGGAAGGCGACGGCGAGCCGCGCGCGGTAGTTGGCGCAGCGATACCAGGAGCCCACGAGGTTCACCACCTGGTTGCCCTCGACCGCGCTGCTGCGCGGGTATGTAGAGACCGGGCCGATGCCGGTGAGGTCGTCGATGTCGAATGCCAGGATCTCGCCCGCCTTGCTCAGCGCCATCCGCGCCTTGACGCGATGCTCGCGGGCATGGATGTCGGAGACGAAGGATTCGAGCCGGTCGGCGACGAACTTGACGGGGCGGCCGAGCAGCAACGAAAGCGCGATCACCGCCATCTCGTCGGGATAGACATGGATCTTGATGCCGTAGGAGCCGCCGACGTCGCGGCAGAGGACGCGCACCTCGGTCTCCGCCAGGCGGAAATGGCGCAGCACGATCTCCTTCATCATGTGCGGCGCCTGGGAGGAATAGTGCAGGGTGAGCAGCCGGTCGCCTCGATTGAACTCGGCCAGGATCGAGCGCGTCTCCGGACAGACGCCGGTGTGGCGGGCGAAAGTGAAAGTGTCCTCGACCACCGCGTCGGCGCGGGCGAAGGCGTCGTCGACGGCGCCGGCCTCGAGGCTGCGGGCGAAGGCGAGATTGTCGCCGAGCTCGCGATGAAGCACGGGCGCGCCCGGCGCCAGCGCCGCCGCGGCCGAAGCGACGGGCGGCAGCTCCTCCCACTCGACGGCGATCTGCGCCGCGGCATCCTCGGCGAGCGCGCGGCTTTCCGCCACCACCGCCGCCACCGGCTCGCCCTGCCAGCAGGCGCGCTCGCGCGCCAGCGGGTGCTGCGGCGCCGACTTCATGCCTTTCAGATGGGTGAGCACGCCGACCCAGGGCGTGTAGAGCCCGGCGAGATCGGAAGCGGTGACGATCCGCACCACGCCGCTCATGGCGGCCGCCGCCGCGCTGTCGATGCGCTTGATGCGCGCATGGGCGTAGGGGCTGCGCAGGAACGCCGCATGCACCAGCCGCGGCAGGCGGATGTCATCGACATAGGTGCCGCGGCCTTGCAGCAGGCGCCGGGCATTGGGACGCGGCACGCTCTTGCCGATATAGGAGTTCGGCCGGTCGACGAAGGAGAGCGGCCCGCCGCTCATCGCGCGCGCTTGGCCGCCGCGGCGCGGCACGCCGCCGCGACCGCGTCGAGGATGGCGTGATAGCCGGTGCAGCGGCAGTAATTGCCGGAGAGATGCTCGCGGATCTCGGCGCGGTCCGGCACCTCGTCGCGGCGCAGCAGCTCGGCGGCGGTCACCAGCATGCCGGCGGTGCAGAAGCCGCATTGGAGCGCGTTCAGCGCATGGAATTCCTCCTGCAGCGGCGCGATCTCGCCGCTGTCGGAGAGCCCTTCGATGGTCTCCACCGCGGCGCCGTCGAGCTGGGCGGCGAAGACCAGGCAGGCGCGCACGATGGCGCCGTCGAGCCGCACCGTGCAGGCGCCGCAGACCCCGTGCTCGCAGCCGGCGCGCGTGCCGGTGAGGCCGAGCTCCTCGCGCAGGAAATCGACCAGGTTCTGCCGCGCCGGGACGCGGCGCGCGACCGCCTCGCCGTTGACGGTGAGGCTGATGTCGAGGAACTCGCTCACGCCGCCGCCACGAGCGCGCGCACGGCGCGGCCGAGCAGCACGCGCGCCAGATGACGCTTGGTCCTGCCGTCGGCCTGGAGATCGTCGGGCGGATCGAGATCGGCGTCGAGCGCCGCCTCGGCCGCCGGCAGCCGCCGCAGCCAGTCGCCGGCGCCGAGCTCGGCCGCCGCCGCAACCGCCTCGACCGGCTTCGCGCCGACGCCGAAGAAGACGAGGCGCAGCGCCCCGGCGCTCGCCTGCGCCGCGAGGCCCGCCAGCGCATAGTCGCCGCGGCGCCGCGCCAGCTCGAGAAAGACGCTGCGCGCGCCCGGCGGCGGCGGCGGAATCTCGACCGCGGCGAGGATCTCGTCGGGACCGAGCGCGGTCTCGTAGAGGCCGCGGAAGAAGTCGCGCGCGGCGAGCCGGCGTCGGCCGCCGGCGCCGACCAGCTCGACGGTGCCGTCGAGCGCCACGGCGCAAGCCGGCAGCTCCGCCGCGGGATCGGCATGGGCGAGGCTGCCGCCGAAGGTGCCGCGGTTGCGGATGGCGGGATGGGCGATCGACGGGATCGCCTGGTGGATCAGCGGCGCCAGACCGGCGACCAGCGGCGAGCGCCCGACCTCGCTGTGCCGCGCCAGGGCGCCGATGCGCAAGCCCCCGGCGCGCTCCTCGATGCCGCCGAGCGCGGCCAGGGAGTTGATGTCGACGAGCAGGCGCGGCTCCAGCAGCCGCATGTTGAGCGCCGGCACCAGGCTCTGCCCGCCGGCGAGGAGCTTCGCCTCGTCGCCATGCTCGGCGAGCGCGTCCAGCGCCTCCTCGAGCGACCGGGCGCGGCGATAGGAGAGGCGGGGCGCCTTCACAGCCTTCTCCGGTGCGGCGGGACGCGGTTCCGTGTCATGCCGCGGCAGGATGTGCCGCACCGGACGAGCCGTCAATCGGCCCCGCGCCGCCTGTAGACAAGGGCGCGGCCGATGCCGCACTCTATATCCAGGTCCGGATCGACGCGGCCGCCCCGGCCGGGGGAGCCGCGTTGACAGGCCCGGCCGCGAGATTATTATTTATCTTTAGATAAATAAAAGGATCCGGATGCCCCAGGCCAAGCGCGCTCCCTCGGCGCCGCCTTCCTTCGACGAGCTGCGCCGGCGCGCCGAAGCGCTGGTGCCGGTGCTGCGCGAGCGCGCCGCCAAGACCGAGGCGCTGCGCCGCATCCCCGACGAGACCGTCGCCGACCTGCACGAGACCGGCCTCTTCCGCATGCTGCAGCCCGCCCGAGTCGGCGGCAGCGAGCTGCCCTATGCCGCGATGATCGAGCTCGCCGCCATCATCGGCAGCGGCTGCGGCTCGACCGCCTGGGTGCTCAACAACCTCGCCAGCCACCATTGGATGCTGGGCTATTGGCCGAAGGCGGCGCAGGACGAGATCTGGGGCCCGTCGCCGGACACGCTGGTCGGCTCGGCCTTCATCTTCCCCGGCGGCCGCGCGCGCAAGGTCGAAGGCGGCTTTCGGCTCTCCGGGCGCTGGCCGTTCTCGAGCGGCGTCGACGCCTCGGCCTGGAACATGATCGCCGCGGTGGTGCCGGACGAGCAGACCGGCGCCAGCGAGTATCGCGTCTTCCTCGTGCCGGCGAGCGATTACAGCATCGTCGACACCTGGTATGTGAGCGGCCTCGCCGGCACCGGCAGCAAGGACGTGGTGGTGAGCGACGCGCTGGTGCCCGAGCACCGCACGCTCACCACCGAGGCCGGCAAGGGCGGCCCGCATCCCGGCAGCGCGGTCAATCCCGGCCCGCTCTTCCGCCTGCCCTGGTTCGCGCTCTTCGGCTTCGTCATCGCCAGCGTCTCGCTCGGCATCGCCCGGGGCGCGATCGAGCAATATGTCGCCGCCACCCGCACCAAGCTCGGCACCTATACCGGGCGCAGCCTCGCCGACTTCTCCACCATGCAGGTGCACGTCGCCGAGGCCGGCGCGCTCATCGACGCCGCCGCGGCGCTGATGCTGCGCGACTGCGACGAGGCGGCGCGCTTCGCCGAGGCGAGCCGGGTGCCGCCGATGGAGGACAAGGTGCGCTGGCGGCGCGACGGCGCCTATGCCGCGCGCATGTGCACCCAGGCGGTCGACATCATCTT
>JASHTP010000348.1 GCA_030040495.1 Alphaproteobacteria bacterium | reverse complement strand
CAGATCGCCCAGGGCGAGCCGGGCGCGAAGGTGCCGGCGGCGATCGCCGCCTCGTCCGGCACGTTGCCGATCGCCGGCCGCGCGCCGGGCGGCACCGGCACGTCGATGGTGAACTGGCGTTGGAAATTGCCCTCGCCATCGAACACCTGGACGCGCCGGTTGCTGCGGTCGGCGACACAGACCAGGCCCTTGGCGTCGAGCGCGATGCTGTGCGGGGTGTGGAACTGGCCCGGGCCGGTGCCGCGCTCGCCCCATGATTTGAGCCAGTTGCCGTCCTTGTCGACCTTGGCGACGCGCGAATTGATGTAGCCGTCGCTGATATAGGTGTTGCCGGCGGCGTCCCAGGCCACGTCGGTCACCTGGCGGAAGCGGCCGGGCTCGGACGGCAGCGGCGGGTTCGGATGCTTCAACGGCGCGGTCTCCTCGTCCGACGCCTCCTGCTTGCGGCCGAACACCATGTCGACGCGGCCTTCGGGGGTGAACTTGATCACCATGTCCGAGCCCTTGTCGGTCACCCAGATATTGTCATGGGGATCGATCTTGACGGTGTGCGCGAAGGACCAGGCATAGAGATGGCGGCCGATCTCGCGCAGGAACCTTCCGTCCGGACCGAATTCGAGCAGCTGCGTCGCCGCCGCGCCGTAGGCCGGGCCGCTGGTGTTGCCGCGCGACAGCACGAAGACGTGGCCCTTGGAATTGAGCGCGACGCCGGAGCATTCGCCGAAATAGAGGTCGCGCGGCAGGCGGAGCACGTCGCGGACGGACTCATAGGCAATCGCAGGCGCGGTCTCCTCGGCCAGGGCGAGGCGCGGCGACAGCGCCAGCGCCGCGACGCCCGCACCGGTGGCGCGCAGGAAGCGACGGCGGCCGAAGGCGCCGCAGCACGGGCAGGATTGCGAATGTTGTAGGCCCATTTGTCCTCCCCCTTCCCGCGGAGCGCGGGCGGACGCTGGTTGTTCGCCGCAGTCTAGCGCCGGCCCCGGCGCGCGGTAAGCCCCGATGGCGTGCGGCCCCGGCAGGGCGACCATGCGGCCCCGGCGCAGCCGATGTTTTCCGCCGGCCTTTCGAAAATGTTACACATATCTCCGCTTATAGTCGGGACGCCGGGTTCGCCAGGAACTGCCGGCTCATGCGGAGTCGTGTTTGCCGGACCTCGCGCTCACGCAGCACAGACCGGGGGCGATCGCCTCGAGCCTGCCGGCGCTCGGCCTTTCCGCGCTGGGCGTCGTCTTCGGCGACATCGGCACGAGCCCGCTCTATACGCTGAAGACCGTGCTCAACCTCACCGGCGCCAAGCCCGATGCCGCCGCCACGCTCGGCGTGCTGTCGCTGGTGATCTGGACGCTCGTCATCGTGACCTCGATCAAATACGTGTCCTTCGCGATGCGGGTCGACAATGACGGCGAGGGCGGCATTCTCGCCTTGATGTCGCTCCTCGGGGTGAAGCGGCGGCAGCGCGCGGCGATCGTCGCCGTGGGCCTGATCGGCGCCGCGCTCATCTATGGCGACGGCGCCATCACGCCGGCGATCTCGGTGCTGTCGGCGCTCGAAGGGCTCGACATCGTCACGCCGTCGCTGCACCCCTACATCCTGCCCGCCGCCGTGCTGATCCTGGTCGCGCTCTTCGCCATCCAGCCGCAAGGCACGATGCGGATCGGCCGGGCCTTCGGCCCGATCATGGCGCTGTGGTTCCTGGCCATGGCGGCGCTCGGGCTGTGGGGGATCGCCCATCATCCGGCGGTGCTGCTCGCCATCGATCCGCGCGCCGCGATCGCCTATCTCCGGTCCGGCGGAACGACCGGCTTCCTGGTGCTTGGCGGCGTCTTTCTGTGCGTGACCGGCGCCGAGGCGCTTTATGCCGACATGGGCCATTTCGGCGTGAAGCCGATCCGCCTGGCCTGGTCGGCGCTCGTCTTCCCGAGCCTCGTCCTCAATTACGCCGGCCAGGCGGCGCTCGTCCTCGCCGGCGCCCCCACCGCGGACAACATCTTCTATCGGCTCTGCCCGCCGGCGCTGCTCGTGCCGCTGGTGGTGCTCGCGACCGTCGCCACGATCATCGCCAGCCAGTCCATCATCACCGGCGCCTTCTCGATGACGCGCCAGGCGATCCAGCTCGGCTGGCTGCCGCGGCTGCACATCACCCAGACCTCGGAGCGGGGATACGGGCAGATCTATGTCGGCGCGGTCAACTGGCTGCTGATGGTGGTGACCCTCGGGCTGACGATCGGCTTCGGCAAGTCGGACAATCTGGCGGCGGCCTACGGCATCGCCGTCTCGGCGACGATGGTGATGACCTCGGCGCTGCTCTTCATCGCGATCCGCGAGATCTGGGGCTGGCCGCTGCCCGCGGCGGCCGCCGTCGCCGGCGCGTTCCTGGTCGTCGATTCCGCGTTCCTGCTGGCCAACCTCGCCAAGATCGCCGATGGCGGCTACGTGCCGCTGCTGCTCGCCGCCCTGGTCTATGGCGTGATGCTGGTCTGGCACTTGGGCGCGCAGGCGGTCTCGGCCCGGCTCCAGGAAACCGTCGTGCCGGTCGCCAGCTTCATGGCGCGGATCGCCGCCGGCGGCATTCCGCGCGTGCCGGGCACCGCCGTGTTTCTGACGCGGACCGAGCGCGACGCGCCGCCGGTCATGGTCTGGCACCTGAAGCACAACCGCGCGCTGCACCAGCGTCTCTTCGTCCTCACCGTCGCCACCGAGGCGGTGCCCTGGGTCGAGGACGCCACGCGCCTCAAGGTCGACGAGATCGCGCCCCGCTTCTGGCGCGCCACGGCCCGCTACGGCTTCATGGAGCGGCCCGACATTCCGGCCCTGCTGCGGACCGCGCATGCCGGCGGCTGCGGCCTCGACCTTTCGGACGTGACCTATTACGTCGGTCACGAGACCGTCGTTCCCAGCGACGACGCCAAGCGGCTGCCGCGCTGGGTCGAGGCGCTCTACGCGCTCATGCAGCGCAACTCCGCTCACGTCAGCGACTACTTCAAGCTGCCGCGCGACGCCGTCGTCGAGATCGGCCGCGAGATCGCGATCTGAGGCTCGGGCAGGGTTCCTGCGCCTTGACCACGTTGCCGGCCTCGACGCCGACATGGTCGATGCAGATCAGCGCCAATTCGGCGACGCGCTGCGCCGGTCAGTGCCGGAATCGCGCCGCCGCCTGGGCGTAGCCGATCCGGTGCTCGGGCGAGGTTCGGTACCGCTCCGCCGCCCGCGCGAGCGCCCGGCGGACATCGTCGCCGCGATCTGCCTTGACCGCGGCGTCCAGGAAGAGCTGCTCCAGCACGTCCTGCTGCGCGTGGCTGCCGCCGAGGCGGCGCATCTCGTCGAGCACCGGCCGCATGAGATCGGCGGCGCGCGCAGGCTCGCCGCGCCGATGCGCCAGCACCGCTTCCGAGACCGGCACGGCGACGGCGCCGACGATCCCGGCCACGGTTCCGGCGCCGCGGCCGAACGCGCGCATCGCCTCGAGCATCCGGCGCGCGGCCTGGTCGCGGCCGGTCGCGGCCAGCGCCATCATCCAATGCGGCTGGGTGAAGGCGGAGAGGCAGTCGCCGATCCGCCCTTCGGCCTTGTCGGCGATCTCGATCCAGCGCGCGCCGACCTCGACGCCTTGACGCTCGAGGCGGAACAGCATCGACGCCGCGTTCTGCACGTCGATATAGAGATCGGGCAGTGCCTCGCTGAGCGGCGAGGCGAGGTTGCGAAACCGCCGGTCGTAGTGCTCGAGCACCGCGTCGAATTCGCGGCGCTCGAGATGGAACAGCGCGCGGTGCCACCACAGGTGATGGATGAAATTGTTGCCGCCGGCGAAGTGGCGCTCGCGCGCCGCGAGGAGATCGATGCCGTCGCTCTCTCGGCCCTGCATCTCCCTGACGTGAGCGAGCGCGTGGATGCCCCAGAGATCGCCGGGGTCGATCTCCAGCGCCGCCCATCCGGCCCGCTCCGCCGCGGCATGATCGCCGCACTCTTCGCTGGCGAAGCTGCGACAGGAGAGGATGGTGCCGTAGCCCGGCAGGTCCCGGCCCCATTTCGGCAAGACACGGTCGGCGGAGGCGCGCATGGCCTCGCGCCGGCCGAGCCAGAAATTGCTGAAATGCGCGAGCCGGAAGGCGAGCACGTCGGTCGGATGCTCGGCGAGGATGTCGTCCCAGATCGCCAGCGTGCGGTCGAGGTCGTCTTCGATCCACGCCTCCAGCGCCGCCAGGTGCGCCTGCTCCCGCGCCGTGGCCGTCGTCATCGCCGCGCGGGCGGCTCGCGCCGCCTCGACCGCCAGCGGCAGGTTGGCGCGCTTGTAGGAGAGCATGGCGAAATAGCCGCCCAGGCAATGGGCGAGGCCGAACTCGGCGTCGGCCGCGACGCTCTCGGCGAGATGCCGGGGCGCGTCGGCGCGGTAGCCCAGATAGGCCGAGACCGCTCGGTCGAAGCCGGCGGCCGCTTCCGCGGACGCTGTCGAGATCGCGAGCCCGCGCGGGTCCTCGAGCATGGCCGGTCCCCCTTCCCGGCGCGGCGCCGCGGCGACGGCCGGCGCGAGCCGCGCCGCTACGCCTTGACCACGGTGCCGGCCTCGATGCCGGCATGGGCGCAGGCGTTGCGCGTGTCGACCACCAGCGGGCAATGCTCGACCAGCAGCCGGTAGTCGACGCCGTCATGGTCGGTGCAGATCAGCGCCGCGTCGGCGCCGCGCGCGGTCTCGGGCGTGAGCGCCACCGAGCGGCGGCCGGCGAACTCGGGATGCTCGCGCGACGGCGCGATCTCCGGCACGAAGGGATCGTGATAGGTGAAGCTCGCGCCGCGCTCCTCGAGCAGCTCCATGATCTTGAGCGTCGGGCTCTCGCGGAGATCGTCGACGTTCTTCTTGTAGGCGACGCCGAGGATCAGCACCTTTGCGCCCTTCAACCCCTTGCCGGCGCGCTCGTCGAGCGCGCGCTGCAGCCGCTCGATGACGTAGCGCGGCATCGCCGTGTTGATCTCGCCGGCAAGCTCGATGAAGCGCGTCGAGATGTCGTACTCGCGCGCCTTCCAGGTGAGATAGAAGGGATCGATCGGGATGCAGTGGCCGCCGAGGCCGGGCCCGGGATAGAACGGCATGAAGCCGAAGGGCTTGGTCGAGGCGGCGCGGATCACCTCCCAGACGTCGATGCCCATCGCCGCGAAGACCATCTTGAGCTCGTTGACGAGCGCGATGTTGACGGCGCGGAAGATGTTCTCGGTGAGCTTCACCGCCTCCGCCGTCTCGCAGGAGGAGACCGGCACGGTGCGGCTGACGAACTGGTCGTAGAGCGCCGCCACCAGCGCGACCGCGTCGGCGCCGTCGCCGCCCACCACCTTCGGGATCTTGGTGGTGCTGTACTGGGTGTTGCCGGGATCCTCGCGCTCGGGCGAATAGGCCAGGAAGAAGTCGCGGCCCGATTTGAGCCCGCCGCGCTCCAGGATCGGCAGCATCACCTCGCGCGTCGTGCCGGGATATGTCGTCGATTCCAGCACGATGAGATGGCCGGGCCTGAGATGCGGCGCGATCGATTCGGTGGTGCCGACGATGTAGCTGAGATCGGGCTCGCGGTGCCGCGTCAGCGGCGTCGGCACGCAGATCAGCACCGCGTCGACCTTGGCGAGCTCGGCGAAATCCGTCACCGCGCGGAAGCGGCGGCTGCGCACCATGCCGGCGATGGCCTCGTGCGGGATGTGGCGGATGAAGGAGCGGCCGGAATTGAGCGTCGCCACCTTCTCGGCGTCGATGTCGAAGCCGACCACGGTGAAGCCGTTCTCGGCGAGCGCGCCGACCAGCGGCAGGCCGACATAGCCCAGTCCGATGACGCCGACCGTCGCCTCGCGGCTCACCAAGCGGCGCCGGAGCGCCTCCACATCGACGCCGTGCAGAGACCTGTTGGACACGTCACATCCCGCTGCTGTTGGCCGCCCGGCCGCCTGCGCCTGCCGGGCGGCGCGTTGCTTAGCATCTCCCCCGCCGCCGCTCAAGCCGCGCTCCCGCCTATGGCATTCGCCCGTGTGCTTCGCCACGGAGACACGGAGGTCACGGAGAACGAGCGCCGGGCGCGCAAAGCGCGCCATCCTTTGCTTCTCCGTGCTCTCCGTGTCTCCGTCGTCCGTCTTTCCCGCGGCGTTTCAGCGGCATAGTCGACGGCCCTCTCCGGCCGCCGATATGAGATCGCGCGCCGAGCCGCTATGGTCGCGGCCGGGAAGGAGCGGGAAATGGCGGAAAACCGCGGCGCCGGCGCGATCCTCGTCACCGGCGGCGGCGGCTTCATCGGCCGCG
>JASHTP010000026.1 GCA_030040495.1 Alphaproteobacteria bacterium | reverse complement strand
CCGCCCAGGCCGCGCGGCGGCGGCGCTGCCGCGCGGCGACATAGACCGTCGATTCCTGGAAGCCTTGCGGCTCCTCCTCGACCTGCAGCACGCGCACCGCGTCGAAAGCACGGGTGCGTGCCATTAGCAGCTTCGCGTCGTCGACCGCCGTCTCCTTGTCGGAGAAGATGCCGTCGATCAGCCAGCGATCCCGCGCGAGCGTGTGCACTTCGAAGTGAGGCATGCCGGAACATTCCAGGAAGCCGCGGCGACCTGCCCGTTATCTTATCTCAGCCCGCGTGGCGCTCAACGGAAGGTTGGCCGCGCCGACGCGGTTTCGCCGCGGCTTTGGCTGGTTTTCGAGCGGCTTTCGATATAAAGAAGCGAGCCTTCCGCCGCGCTTTCGGCGACAATCGCCGCATGCGCGCATCGGTTCCTTCCGGCGTGCCGCCGGTCAAGACGCGGCTCACCTCGCAGCAGCTCCGCCGCGTGCTGCTGCTGCAGAAGCGCTATGTCGAGGGCTGGTGGGGTGGCCGGCCGGCGACGCTGGCTCATCACGATCTCAGCGGCGTCGACCTCAGCAATCAGAATCTCTCCGGCGCCGATCTCACCGGGGCCAACCTGCAAGGCTGCAAGCTCGACGGCACGCGGCTCGCGCAGGCCAATCTCTTCGTTGCCGACCTGCGCCTTGCCAGCCTCGACGGCGCCGACCTCAGCAAGGCGGATCTGCGCGGCGCCCGGCTCTGGGGCGCGCGCCTCGAGCGCGCGCACCTCGCCGAGGCCGATCTGCGCGAGGGCGCGCTCGCGCAGCTTTATTCCGGACAGGCCGCCGGCGAGACGGCCTACCGGACGCAGCCGGCCGATTTGCAATCGATCCAGGCGAAAGGCGCCGACTTCTCCGGCGCCAAGCTCGCCGGAGCGGCACTGTCGATGGCCGAGCTCGCCGACTGCGTGCTGCGCCGCGCCGATCTTTCCGGCGCCGACATGCGCCGCACCAACCTCACCGGTGCGATCCTCGAGAACGCCGATCTCAGCAACGCCAAGCTCAATGACGCAGTGATGCGCGGCGCGGTGCTCGCCGACGCCAATCTGCGCGGCGCCGAGCTGCGCGGCGTCGACATCACCGGCGCCATCGTCGATCCCGGCGCGCTTTCCGACGCGGTCGGTCGGGGCGAACTGCAGGGCGCGGCGCTGCGCCGCATCGCCGCCGAGCAGCTGCTGAAGCTGCTGCAGCTGCACGCGCAATGGATCGACAGCGACGGCCGCGAAGGGCAGCGCGCCATGCTCAGCGACGTCGATCTCAGCGGCCACGATCTGCGCAACGTCAATTTAGCGCTGGCCGAGCTCACCCATGTGGCGCTGCGCGGCGCCGACCTTTCGGGCGCGCTGCTCGCCGCCTCCGACCTCACCCTCGCCGATCTGCGCGAGGCCAACCTCTCGGGCGCCGATCTGCGCGGCGCGACGCTGGCGCACGCCCATCTCGGCCGCGCCGTACTCGCCGGCGCCGATCTCGGTCCGCTCGAAGAGGTCGGCGCCGACCGCGTCGACATCGCCGCCAACCTCGAAGGCGCCAAGCTCTTCGGCGCCGACCTGCGCAAGGCGTCGTTGCGCCGGGCCAAGCTCGACGAAGCGGATTTGGCCGGCGCGCTCATCGACGAGGTCGATCTCGCCGAGGTCGATCTCGGCCGAGCGCGGCTCGGGCGCGCAGTGAAATCCAGGTAAATACATCGATTCAGTGAGGCCGCGCCGTCGGGCGGGCCGGGATATTTCTTAACTGCTCCCGCCTAGCATGCGTCCCGCCAGGAAGGGCACCGTGCAGACCGACAGCGATCTCGACCTCGATACCTCCGAATGGCATCCGCGGGTAACGCGGCTTTATCGCTATTGGCGCGCCATCCGGCCGCCCGACGCGCCGCTGCCCGGACGCCAGCATTTCGATCCCGTGGCGGTGCCGGAGCTGCTGCCGGGCATCTGGCTGCTCGACGTCCAGCGCGAGCCGTTCCGGCTGCGCTATCGTCTTGCCGGCACCGGCATCGTCGCCGCCGTCCGCCACGAGGTGACCGGGATGTGGCTCGACGAGGCGCATCCCGGCGCGATGGAGAACGCCGACTTCGTCAAGCGCTATCGCGGCGTCGTCGAGCGCGGCATGCCCGACCGGCGCAAGGGCAAGCCGCGACTGTGGATTCATCACGATTACAGCATCACCGAGACATTGCTGCTGCCGCTGGCGCGCGACGGCCGCCGGGTCGACATGCTCTGCGCCTATACCGTGCTCTACCGCCCCGACGGTTCCGTCGACTTTTGACGGCCGGCACGCACGGTCGCGCCCCCTCGCCGCACCCCTCCCCGCGCGCGCCCTTGGCAGGAAGGCGCGCATCGGGGATATAGGGGAAAAGCGAGGGAGGATCGCGACATGCTGACCATGGCGGGCCGCATGGCCCAGCTCGGCACCGAAAGCGCCTTCGAGGTGCTGGCACGCGCCAAGGCGCTCGAAGCGGAGGGCCGCTCGATCATCAATCTTGGCATCGGCCAGCCCGATTTCGCCACCCCGGCGCATATCGTCGACGCCGGCCGCAAGGCGCTTGCCGACGGCCATCACGGCTACACGCCGGCCAACGGCATCTTGTCGCTGCGCGAAGCGGTGGCCGCCGACCTGCACCGCCGCCACGGCGTCGCCGTGTCGCCCGATCAGGTGCTGGTGGTGCCCGGCGGCAAGGTGACGATGTTCTTCGCCCTGCTGATGTTCGGCGAACCCGGCGCCGAGGTGCTCTACCCCAATCCCGGCTTTCCCATTTATGAGAGCGTCATCCGCTTTTCCGGCGCGACCCCGGTGCCGATGCCGCTCTACGAAGAAGCGGGCTTCTCCTTCAACGCCGAAGAGGTGCTCGCCAAGATCACGCCGCGCACCCGGCTCCTCATCCTCAACAGCCCCGCCAACCCGACCGGCGGCGCAGCGCCGCGCAGCGAGCTCGACCGGCTCGCCCGCGGCCTCGAGCGCCATCCCCACGTCGCCATCCTGAGCGACGAGATCTACAGCGAGATGGTCTATGACGGCGCCGAGCATGTCAGCCTGCTGACCTACCCGGCGCTCGCCGACCGCGTCATCCTGCTCGACGGCTGGAGCAAGACCTACGCGATGACCGGCTGGCGCCTCGGCTACGGCATTTGGCCGAAGGCCCTCTTCGCCGCCGCCGAGCGGCTCGCCATCAACTGTCATTCGTGTGTCAACGCCGCCACGCAATATGCTGGAATTGCAGCATTAACCGGTCCCAAAGAACCGTCTCGGAAGATGGTCGCGGCGTTTGCCGAGCGGCGGCGCTACATCGTCAAGGCGCTCAATGCGCTGCCGGGCTTCCGTTGCGCCACGCCCGGCGGCGCCTTCTATGCCTTTCCCAACATCGCCGGCACCGGCTTCGACAGCCGTACCTTGCAGGGAAGGCTGCTCGACGAGGTCGGCGTCGCCACCATCTCCGGCACCAGCTTCGGCGCCTTCGGTGATGGCTACCTCCGCTTCTCCTATGCCGCGAGCCTGCCGGCGCTCGAAGAGGCGGTGGGGCGCATCCGCGACTGGCTCGAGCGCCAGGACAATGCGCGCGCCCGGCGGGGCTAAGCAGGGCGAGACGGAACCCGCCCGGCCTGCCCGCCGGCGCGTCACTTTGCCCAATTTTTGGGCAGAATTCTCCCTTTGTAGGCAGCGGGATTCGGGCTAGCTTCGGCCTGCCGCGGCACGGCGCGGCTGGCACGGCTCATGCTTAAGACCGCGTGACGGTTTGGCTCGGCGGCTGGCGCCGGCCCGACGCGATGGGCGCGAAGCGCAGAGGCGGGGACCTGATGAAAAAAGTCGAAGCCATCATTAAGCCGTTTAAGCTCGACGAGGTGAAGGAGGCGCTGCACGAGGTCGGCATTCAGGGCATTACCGTGACCGAGGCCAAGGGCTTCGGCCGCCAGAAGGGTCATACCGAGCTCTATCGCGGCGCCGAATATGTCGTCGACTTCCTGCCCAAGGTGAAGATCGAAGTGGTGATGGAGGACTCGCTGGTCGAGCGCGCGGTCGAGGCCATCCAGCACGCGGCGCATACCGGCCGCATCGGCGACGGCAAGATTTTCGTCACCACCATCGACGAGGCGATCCGGATCCGCACCGGCGAGAAGGGCAAGGACGCGATCTGACAGCGGGCGGAGTTCGAGGCCAAGACGTCCGGCCCAAGCTACGCCCGGCAGCGGGCAACCCTAAGGACCAGATAACCACGGGAAAGAAGCTATGTCCGACATTCAAAAAGTCATGAGCATGATTAAGGAGCACGACGTCAAGTACGTCGACTTCCGCTTCACGGATCCACGCGGCAAGTGGCAGCACCTGGCGCATCACATCCGCACCATCACCGAAGATTTCCTCGCCGGCGGCGTGATGTTCGACGGCTCCTCGATTGCCGGCTGGAAGGCGATCAACGAGAGCGACATGCTGCTGATGCCGGACTGCGCCACCGCGGTGCTCGATCCCTTCGCCGCGCAGACCTCGCTCATCATCGTCTGCGACGTGCACGAGCCGCTCACCGGGCAGCCTTACGGCCGCGACCCCCGCTCGCTGGCCAAGAAGGCGGAAGCCTATCTCGCGTCGACCGGCATCGGCGACAAAGCCTATTTCGGCCCCGAGGCCGAGTTCTTCATCTTCGACGACGTCCGCTACAAGACCGGCATGAACGGGGCGATGTACGAGATCGACAGCGACGAAGGCCCCTATGTCAGCGACAAGAAGTATCCCGACGGCAACCCCGGCCACCGGCCGCCGATCAAGGGCGGCTATTTCCCGGTGCCGCCGGTCGACGGGCAGAGCGACATCCGCGCCGAGATGCTGTCGGTGATGGCCGACATGGGGCTGCGCGTCGAGAAGCACCACCACGAGGTGGCGCCGAGCCAGGCCGAGCTCGGCTTCGAGTTCGGCACGGTGGTCGAATGCGCCGACCACATGCAGATCTACAAGTATGTGGTGCAGAACGTCGCGCACCAGTACGGAAAGACCGCGACCTTCATGCCGAAGCCGATCAAGGGTGACAACGGTTCCGGCATGCATGTGCACCAGTCGCTTTGGAAAGGCGGCAAGCCGCTCTTCGCCGGCTCGGGCTACGCCGACCTCTCCGACGCCGCGCTCTTCTACATCGGCGGCATCATCAAGCACGCCAAGGCGATCAACGCGCTCACCAACCCGACGACGAACAGCTACAAGCGGCTGATCCCGGGCTTCGAGGCGCCGGTGCTGCTCGCCTACTCGGCGCGCAACCGTTCGGCCTCCTGCCGCATTCCGATCGTGTCGAGCCCGAAGGCGAAGCGCGTCGAGGTGCGCTTCCCCGATCCGGCCGCGAACCCCTATCTCGGCTACGCCGCGATGCTGATGGCCGGGCTCGACGGGATCCAGAACAAGGTCCATCCGGGCGATCCCATGGACAAGAACCTCTACGACCTGCCGCCCGAGGAGCTCAAGGACATCCCCACCGTCTGCGGCTCGCTGCGCGAGGCGGTCGAGCATCTGCGGGCGGACCACGCCTTCCTCACCAAGGGCGACGTGTTCACCAAGGACTTCATCGAGTCCTACATCGAACTCAAATACGAAGAGATCCATAATTTCGAGCACACGCCGCACCCGATCGAGTTCCAGATGTACTACAGCGTCTGATCGCGGCGCGCGGCACGATGACAAAGCCCCGCCGGGAGACCGGCGGGGCTTTCGCTTTCTGCGCCGCCGCGACGGCGCCGGGCGCTCGTCCTCACTTCGTCGTCGCGACCCGCGCCGGCGCGCCGGTGACGCGATAGACCATGAGCCTGTCGATCGCCTGCCCGTCCGACGACGGCGGCAGGGCCAGCGACTCGTGGCTCCAGCGCCTGCCGTCGAGGAGGGCCTCGTCGCGGTGATAGAGCGGCAGGCGCCGCGCCAGCGTCGCGGCATAGAAGCGCTCGGCGTAGGCGCGCATCTCGCTTTCGGGCATGTCGTCGAGGAGCTTTCCGGTCATCTCGTAGCCGAGATGCTCGGTCACCCTCGTCGAGACCAGGCGATAGTGAAAGCGTCGCGGCCCTTCCAGCACGTCGATAAGCGAGACGCGGCCCAAGGCGAACCCGAACTCGACCGGTCGACGTGGGAACGCGACGGAAAGGGCCGTGCGCCGCGCCGGTCGTTCCAGTAGCGATAAAGCCGCTTCAGATCGGTGTCTTCGATGATGCCGTCGAGATCGGCGGGGCCGGCGATCTCAATCATCGCGTCCCGAAGCCGGCGGCGGATTGCCGCCCTCGGCGCGCCGCAGCCATTCCCGCGCCGCCTCCTCCATCGTCAGGAAGACCGCGCCGCGCGCGCGCAGCTTCTCGATCAGCCTTTCCAGCATCAGCATGCGATGACCGCGGCCGATGACGAAGGGGTGGCAGGTGTAGGTGACGATCCCCCAATCCATGATCCGCGTCATGTAGTCGAAATCGTCATACCAGTTCTCGAGCACGCCGCTCGCCGGCTTGAGCCCGCCGAGGATCGCCGTGCCGGTCCGCACGAACTCGAAGTGCGGATAATCGTCGAGGGTCCAGCTGATCGGCATCTCGACGAGCCGGGTCTCGGGCCCGAACACCGCCGGCTTTTCCAGCTCGACGACGTCGCCCTGGCGCGCGCGATAGGGCAGATAGTCGTGCCCCATCATGCTGCTGTCGTAGAGGAACCCGTGCTTCAGCAGCAGTTCGACGGTGTGCGGCGAGAGATCCCAGGAGGGCGAGCGGTAGCCGCGCGCGGCGCGGCCGGCGAGCCGGCGAATCTGCTCGTTGGCGCGGATCAGCCCCGCCTCCTCCTGCTCGCGCGAGAGATTGGCGGGCGGCACGTGGGTCCAGCCGTGATGGCCGATCTCGTGCCCGGCCTCGACGACCTTGCGGCAGGGCTCGGGATAGGTCTCGAGCGTGTGGCCCGGGATGAACCAGGTCGCGGGAATTCCATGGCGCCCGAGCAACATCAGGATGCGCTCCGCGCCGACCACGCCGAATTCGCCGCGCGAGATCGGCGTCGGCGTCGTCATGCCGCGGGCGATGAAGCCTGAGATCGCGTCGAAATCGAAGGTGAGGCAGACGATGTGCCGCGGCATGGCGAGGCTCCTCCAGGCAGCAGCAGAGCACAGCGATGGCGCCCGATCAATCCGCTGCCGGCCGGGTGACGAGCCCGGTCGCCATGCTACACTCGCGGCGGGAAAGGAGCCGATCATGACTGCGATCAAGCTTCTCGATCTCGACGGCGATGCCTTTGCCCGCGGCCGCGCGCATGGCCAGGCGCTCGCCCGCGAGGTGGGGGAGAACATCGAGACCTATCTCCGCCGCTTCGAGGCGAGCGGCCTCGGCCGCGACGCGGCGCTCGCCGAGGGCAAGCGCTGGCTCGATGCGATCGCCGCGCAGAACCGGGACTATGCCGAGGAGATGCTCGGCGTCGCCGACGGGGCGGGCCAGAGCCGCGAGGCGCTTGCCATGCTGAACGCCCGCTACGAGATCGCCTTCACCCTCTTCGGGCGGGAGGCCCGAGCTCCCGACGCCGCCGCCGAGGCCGATGGCTGCACCACCTTCGGAGTGCTGCCCGAGGCGAGCGCGGACCGCAGGACCTATCTCGGCCAGAACTGGGACTGGCTCGAAGGCGTGCATGGCCGTGCCTTCCTGCTGCGCCTCACGCGCCGCGACAGGCCGAGCCTCATTTGCCTCACCGAAGCCGGCATCGTCGGCGGCAAGATGGGCCTGAACGAGCGGGGCATCGGCCTCGTCGAGAACGGCCTCGCCAGCCCGCGCGACGGCGAGGGCGCTTACGAACGGCCGTTCCATCTGCGCTGCCGCGAGGTGCTCGACGCCGAGCGCTTCGACCAGGCGCTGCTGCCGGTGACGCGGACGCGGCACGGCTGCTCGGCAAATTTCGTGATCGGCGACGCCGGCGGCGAGATCGTCGATCTCGAAGCCAGCCCCGGTCATGTCGTGGCCCATCATCCGCGGGACGGCATCCTCACCCATTCCAACCATTTCCTCGATGCGCGCCACGGCGCTTCGCTGATGGAGCGGATCGGACCCAGCACCCTCTTCCGCGCAGCGCGGCTCGAGCGGCTGCTCGGAGAGAAGCGCGGCCGGCTCGAGCTCGCCGATTTCCAGACGGCGCTGCGCGATCACCTGTCGAAGCCCGCGAGCATCTGCCGGCATCCGGATCCGGCGCAGCCGGCGGCGAGCCGCAGCATGACGGTGGCGAGCGTCATCCTCGATCTCGACCGCCGCCTGATGCATGTCGCGAACGGTCCGCCCTGCGAGCACACCTACGAGACCTACGCGCTCGCCGGGCGGCTCTCGGCAGCGGCCTGAGATGGGCGAGCGGCGCATTACCGTCATCGTCCACGGCGCCACCGGGCGCATCGGCACGAACCAGCATTTGGGCCGCGCCCTCCTCGCCTTGCGCAAGGAGGGCGGGCTCGCGCTCGCCGACGGCGACCGGCTCGTCCCGGAGCCGATCCTGGTCGGCCGCAACGGCGCCAAGCTGCAGGCGCTGGCGGAGGCTCTCGCGGTCGAGCGCTGGACCACCGATCTCGACGCCGCGCTGTCGGAGCCGGGCGAGGCGATCTTCTTCGACTGCGCCGCCACGGGCTCGCGTCCCGCCCTCGTCCGGCGCGCCATCGCCGCGCGGAAGCACGTCTATGTCGAGAAGCCGACGGCGCCGAGCCTCGCCGAGGCGCTGGAGCTGGCGCGCCTGGCGACGCGCGCCGGCCTCAAGAACGGCGTCATCCAGGACAAGCTCTTTCTGCCGGGACTGCAGAAGATCAAGCTGCTGAAGGACAGCGGCTTCTTCGGCCGCATCCTCTCCGTCAGGCTCGATTTCGGCTACTGGATCTTCGACGGCGAGCAGCAGCCGGCGCAGCGCTCGAGCTGGAACTACAAGAAACGCGAGGGCGGCGGGCTCGTCCTCGACATGTTCGCGCATTGGCGCTACGTCATCGACCGCCTGATCGCGCCGGTGACGCGCATCAGCGCCTTGCTCAAGACCCATGTGCCGAGCCGGCGCGACGAGCGCGGCGAGCCCTACGCCGTCGACGTCGAGGACGCTGCCTACGCCCTGCTCGAGCTCGAGGGCGGCATCGCCGCCACGGTGACCAGCTCCTGGGCGACCCGCGTGCGGCGCGACGATCTCATGATCATGCAAATCGACGGCACGGCCGGCTCGGCGGTCGCCGGGCTCCATCACTGCTGGATCCAGCCCCTGGTCGCCACGCCCAAGCCGCACTGGAACCCCGACGCGCCGCAGCCGATGGATTACTTCCAGCAATGGCAGGCGGTGCCGGACAACACCGTCCATCCCGGCAGCTTCCGCCGTTGCTGGGAGCTGTTCCTGCGTCACGTCGCCGAGGACGCGCCCTTCGTCCCGACCCTGCTCGAAGGCGCCAAAGGCGTGCAGCTTGCCGAGGCGGCGCATCTGAGCCAGCGTGAAAAGCGCTGGGTCGATCTGCCGGAGCTGATGCTCTGAACCTCATTACGGCCGGTGCAGCTCTGGCAGCGGCCAGCTCACCGTGCGACGCCCGCGCTTGAACACGGCGACCGGATGGCGGATCTCGGCGATTGCCTGCTCCGGCGTCTCGGCGTCGATGACGACGACGTCGGCGGGATTGCCGGGCACGAGGCCGTAGTCGGCGTGATTGAGGAGGCGCGCCGAGCGCGCGGAGATCATGTGGAAGCATTGGCGCAGCCGCTCGGGCGTGCTCACCTGCAGCACGTTGGCGTGGAGATTGGCCATGCGGACGAGCGAGCAGTCGCCATAGGGCGTGGCCGGGTTGAGCACGTTGTTGCTCGAGATCGAGCAATTGACGCCGTGCTCCAGGAGCAGGTTGGCATCCGCGACGCCGCGGCGGATGTCGTGCTCCTGATCGCGCCCCATGAGGAAGAGATCGGTCGCCGGCAGCACGGTGACGGCGATCCCGGCATCGGCAAGCCGCTTGCCGAGCCGGGCGACCTCGGCCGGCGGCATGGTCGAGAGCTTGGTCATGTGGCCGACCGCGACGCGGCCGCCGCGGCGGTGTTTCTCGGTGAGCTCAAGCACCAGCGGGATGTCCGGCTCTTCCGGCGTATTGCCGAAATCGAGATGCATGTCGATGTCGACGTCGAATTCGCGCGCCAGCTCGAAAATGCGGGTGATCTGGCCCGGATGGTCCGTGTCGTAGCGGGGCGCGGCGCCGATCACCTTGGCGCCGCGCCGCAATCCCTCCACCAGGAGCGCATCCGTTCCGGGATAGTTGGTGAGGCCTTCCTGCGGAAAGACGCAGATCTCGAGATCGATGGCCCAGCGGTAGTCGGCGACCAGCGACTGCACACCCTCGAAGCCGCGCATGCCCACGCCGGGATCGACCTCGACATGGGTGCGCATGCGCGTCGTGCCGTTGAGGATCGCCCGCTGCAACGTCTTTTCCGCCCTTGCCCGCACATCCTCGACGGTGAAGCGCGGCTTCAGCGGGCGGATGCGCTTCACCGCGGCGACGTCGCGTCCCTCCTCCGGGCCGCAACGCTCGATGATGCGCGACTTGTCGAGATGGATGTGCGTCTCGACCAGCCCGGCGCAGGCGAGCCGGCCGCCGGCATCGAAGCTCTCCGCCGCGGCGGCGAGGCCCGGCACGATCGCCGCGATGCGGCCGCCGGCGATGCCGATGTCGACCGGCGCCTGTTCGGGCGCGTCACTCAGCCGGACATTGCGGATGACGAGATCCATGGCGCGCGCCTCCTCGCGGTCAGCGTTGCATGGCGCGGCCGGCGAGCACAAGTCGCCAGGCTGCGCATGGACAGCGCGGCCGAGAGCAAGGTACGCTTCCCGACGTTGCAGTTTCTCGGGAGATGGCGCGACCGGGCCGGGATCGGGCGGCTCACAACGACACGGAGAAGCCCATGGCATCTATTGCACTTGGTGTGGTCGGGCAGTCTCGGCGGCGCGAGGCGGTGGTCGCGGGTGTCATCGGCAACGTCCTGGAGTGGTACGATTTCGCCGTCTACGGGTATCTCGTCCCGGTCATCGCGCAGCTCTTCTTCCCCGCCGCCAACCAATACAAATCGCTGCTCACGACGCTCGCCGTGTTCGGCGTCGGCTTCGTCATGCGCCCGGTGGGCTCGGTCGTCTTCGGCATTTTCGGCGACCGCTACGGGCGGCGCCTGGCGCTGAGCGCCGTCATCTTCCTGATGGCGGTCTCGACGCTCGCGGTCGGTCTGCTGCCGACCTTCGCCCAGGCCGGCCTTCTCGGTCCGGTACTGCTGGTCATCGCGCGGCTGGCGCAAGGGCTTTCGGCCGGCGGCGAATGGGGCGGCTCCACCGCCTATATCGTCGAGTTCGCCGGCGAAGGCAGGCGCGGCTATATCGGCTCCTGGCAGCAGGTGAGCGTCGGCGCCGGATTCCTGTTGGGCTCGCTCGCGGCGACGCTGCTCACCCGCAACCTCGCGCCCGCGGCGCTGCTGAGCTGGGGCTGGCGCGTGCCGTTCCTGCTCGGCATCGTGCTGGGCCTGGTCGGCGCCTATCTGCGCTGGCGCCTCAACGACACGCCGAAATTCACCGAGATCGAGCAGCACGGCGAGGTGGCCGCGAAGCCGCTCGCCGAGACGCTTACGCGCTTTCCGCGCGAGACGCTGCTGGCCTTCGGCCTCACCCTGCACAACACCGTCGCCTACTACATCGCTCTCGTCTACATCCCGACCTGGTTCGTCACCGAGGCGAAGTTGCCGCCGGGTACGGCGCTGCTGATCAGCACCCTCTGCCTTCTCACCTTCGTCGTGCTCATTCCCTTCGCCGGCGCGCTTTCCGACCGTATCGGCCGGCGGCCGCTGCTCATCGCCTCCTGCATCGGCTATGTCGTCCTGACCTATCCGCTCTTCCTCCTGGCGACATCGGGCGAGGTGGCCTGGTGCTTCGTCATGCAGTTCGTGCTGGTGGTCTTCCTCGCCCTCTACGCCGGCGCCGCGCCGGCGACCTATGCCGAGATCTTCCCGACGCGCGTGCGCTACACCGCACTGTCGATCGGCTACAACCTCGCCGTCGCCATCTTCGGCGGCTTCGCCCCCTTCATCGCCACCTGGCTCATCGCCGTCGCCGGCGGCAACAAGCTCGCCCCGACTTTCTACGTGATCGCCGCAGCCGTCATCTCGTTCATCATTCTGACGCGGACCCGAGAGACCGCGTTCTCGCCACTGAAGTGACGGCGCGGCGCTCGAGATCGGCCAGCCCTCTGTCCCTACGCCGAAAGGAAACTGGGAGCGGCGACGATCGCCCCGCTCAATTGACCCGCTCGCCCTTCTCCGGCGCGCGCGTCAGCTCGTGAACCGCCTGGTCGACCTGCAGCCAGGAGGTGATCGCCGAGTTCTCCACCTCGCCCTCGCGCAGCCTGGCGATGCGGGCGCTTACCACCTTGGGCGCGGATTCGCCGTGCTTGGCGACGAGCCAGGCGGCGACCGTCCAGATGTTCCGATGGATCATCATGCCGCCCATCGGACGCAACGGATGCGGCGGGTCTCGGCAATACGCATTGGCCTCTCACTCCCGCGACTCTTTTGCCCATCGTGGCCGAGAGCGGCGCGGCGGCGCAACCAAATCCATGGTTAACGCCGCGAATTTCTGCGCGCCACGCCGGCGCGTGCGGCCGATTCAGGCGTCGGCGATCTGCTGCAGCAGGCTCTGCGTCGCCGCGATCACGCTGCGCCACGCGGCGAGCGCCAGCTCGTCGCCGATGGCGGCTGCACGCTCGGCGCGCTGTTGCGCGAAGGCGAGCGCATCGGCGCCGTACTTCTCGGTCAGCGTGCGCGCGATACGCGCCGCGTCGGGCGCCTCGATCATGCCGGAAGAACCGGCGAGCGCTTGCGGCGCCGGCGAGGGCGCATCCGCGCGCGGCCGATGCTCAATGGACACGGTCGCACTCGCCCGGCTCGGCCTTGATCAACTCGGCGGTGGCGCGGGCGATCCAGCACCAGACGACGTAGGTGAGCTGGTCCTCGTCCCGGCCGTGCTTCTTCGCCTCGCGCCCGGCTACCTCCGCCGCCTCCTCGCCGTGCCGGCGCACCAGCAGCATCGCCGCTTCCCAGATCTGCCGTTCGCTGCTCATCATGCTCTCTAGAGAACCCCGCGGCGCGGCCGGGCGATTCCCGCCTCGACCGCGCCGCTCCTCTCGCCCTTCGGACCGAGGCTAGTTGACCGCCGCGCTGGCGAGCTGATCAGGAAGAACCTCGATTCGCACCAGCGCCAGCCCCTCCTTCTCCATGCCGAGCATCTTCGCCGCCTGGGTCGACAGGTCGAGCACGCGGCCCGGGATATAGGGGCCGCGGTCGTTCACCTTGACCTCGATGGTCTTGCCATTCTCGAGGTTGGTGACCTTGACCTTGGTGTCGAGCGGCAGGGTGCGGTGCGCCGCGGTGAGCTTGCCCTGATCAAAGCGCTCGCCGCTCGCGGTCAGCCGCCCCTGGTGCTGATTGCCGTACCAGGAGGCGATGCCGACCTGGTCGACCACCTTCGACGCGGCCGGATCGGGCTCGCCGGGCTGCTGCTCGGCGAGCGGCGCCGGCGCCTGGACCGGAGCGATCGCCGGAGTTGAGGCGACCGCCGGCACCGCCGGGGCGGGGACTACAACATTCGTCGCGGTCGTTTCGGGTTTTGGCGAGACTTTCTCGCCCGCTGCAACGCTTGACCCAATCATGCCGGTCAAGCTGATCACAGCAACCCAATAGACCCAGAAGCCTGGCCGACGTGCGTGCATCGGAGCCTCACCTCCTGCTTGTGCTTTTGGTTTCTTTTTTATGAAGACAGCAGGAGGAGACTAGCCGCTTGTTCGATAGAATGCAAACTATTCAGTGGATTTATTGGGTCGCTTGCGTAACGAATTAGGGAATCTGCGGCACCGGACGCGGTCGCCGGTCGGCCCCGATCGCCACATAGGTGGACAAGCCCTCGGTCACCTTGATCCGCTCCTCACTCAACCCGCGGCGCACCCAGGCTTCGATCTTGACCGCGATCGAGGTGCGGCCGACCTTGACCACCGCGCCATAGAAGCTGACCTCGTCGCCGACCAGCACCGGCTGGTGAAAGCTCATGGCGGTGATGGCTACCGTGGCGACGCGTCCGCAGGCGCGGCGCGCCGCCACCTGGCCGCCGGCGATATCCATCTGCGACAGCACCCAGCCGCCGAAGATATCGCCGTTCTGGTTGGCGTCGGCCGGCATCGGCATGGCCCGGATCGCCGGCTCGTAGGCCGGCGGCGCTTCCCGTTCGTCTGTTTCGCTCATCGATGAAACCCGCTATTGTCCCGGTCGTTTCGACCACATGTTGTGGACGCGGGGCGCAGCCCCTACCGTATTTGTGACGATCTTATGGTACCGGCATGTCAGACCTGTTCGACAATCTCGCCCGCAAGCCCGGCTCCGGCTATTCCGCCAAGGACATCGAGGTGCTCGAAGGCCTCGAGCCGGTGCGCCGTCGCCCTGGCATGTATATCGGCGGCACTGACGAGCGGGCGCTGCACCACCTCGTCGCCGAGGTGCTCGACAACGCCATGGACGAGGCGGTGGCGGGCCATGCCAGCCGCATCGAGCTCGAGCTGCACAAGGATGGCAGTGTCGTCGTTCGCGACAATGGCCGCGGCATTCCCGTCGACCCACACCCCAAATTCCCGAAGATTTCGGCGCTTGAGATCATCCTGACGACGCTCCATTCCGGCGGCAAGTTCTCGGGCGACGCCTACAAGACTTCCGGCGGGTTGCACGGTGTCGGCGTCTCGGTGGTGAACGCGCTGAGCGACCGGCTTTGGGTCGAAGTCGCGCGCGACAAGAAGCTCTGGACCCAGGAATATTCGCGCGGCAAGCCCAAGACGAAATTGAAGGATGGTGGCGCCGTCTCCAATCGCCGCGGCACCACGGTGGGTTTTCACCCGGATCCGCAGATCTTCGGCGACAAGGTGCAGTTCAAGCCGGCGACGCTCTACCGCCTGGCGCGCTCCAAGGCCTATCTCTTCCGCGGCGTCGAGATCCGCTGGTGGTGCGACCCGGCGCTGCCGCGGCCCGAGGACGTGCCGCAGGAGGAACGCCTGCATTTCCCGGGCGGGCTTGCCGATTACCTCGCCTCGCTGATCGAGGGGCGTGACACCTTGACGCCCCAGCCCTTCCTCGGCGAGCACGAGTTCGGCGACGGCGGCCGGGTCGAATGGGCGATCGCCTGGCCAGAGGACCAGGAGGGGTTCCAATCCTTCTACTGCAACACCGTGCCGACGCCGGAGGGCGGCACCCACGAGGCCGGGATGCGCGCCGGGCTCACCCGCAGCCTCAAGGCCTATGGCGAGCTCACCAGCAACCGCCGCGCGGCGCAGATCACCGCCGAGGACGTCATGACCGGCGCCATGGCGCTGCTCTCGCTCTTCATCAAGGAGCCGCAGTTCCAGGGCCAGACCAAGGAGCGGCTCGCCTCGCCCGAGGCGGCGCGTCTCGTCGAAAGCGCGCTCAAGGACCATTTCGACCATTGGCTTTCGGGCGATCCGGAATCGGCGCGGCTGCTGCTCGACTGGGTGATCGAGCGCGCCGAGGAGCGCCAGCGCCGGCGCCTGCAGAAGGACCTCGAGCGCAAGAGCGCCACGCGCAAGCTGCGGCTCCCCGGCAAGCTCACCGATTGCAGCCGCAGCGGCGCCGACGGCACCGAGATCTTCCTCGTTGAAGGCGACAGCGCCGGCGGCTCCGCCAAGCAGGCGCGCGACCGCGAGACGCAGGCGATCCTGCCCTTGCGCGGCAAGATCCTGAACGTGGCCTCGGCGAGCGCCGACAAGCTGCGGCAGAACCAGGAGATCGCCGATCTCCTGCAGGCGCTCGGCTGCGGTTCGGGCGAGCGCTACAGCGAGGAGAAGCTGCGCTACGAGCGCGTCATCATCATGACCGACGCCGACGTCGACGGCGCGCACATCGCGTCGCTGCTGATGACCTTCTTCTTCCGCGAGATGCCGAAGCTGGTAGCGTCGGGCCGGCTCTTTCTCGCGGTGCCGCCGCTCTATCGGCTGCATCAGGGCGAGACGACGCTCTATGCCCGCGACGACGCACACAAGGAGGCGCTGCTGAAATCCGCCTTCGACGGGCGCGGCAAGATCGAGATCAGCCGCTTCAAGGGGCTCGGCGAGATGCCGGCGAAGCAGCTGCGCGAGACCACGATGGATGCCGCCAACCGCACGCTGCTGCGCGTCACTTTGCCCGAGGAAGGCAAGCGCGACTTCAAGAATACGGTCGAGCTGGTCGAGAGCCTGATGGGCCGCAAGCCCGAGCTGCGGTACCAATTCATCCAGGAACGCGCCCAGTTCGTGCGCGACCTCGACGTCTGAAGCGGTGAGCGGCGGTTCCCGATCGCGATGCCGCCCCGGTCGCCGGGCGCACGCCAAATATCAGTAGAGTAGTTCAATAATCAGCATTATAAACAAATGGCCCGCCTCCAGCCGAGGCGGCGCTCATATCCCGCCGGACCGATCGCGCGCGACGGTCGGGCCGCAAAGGCAACGACACAGGGAGGTAGACGTGACCAGGAAGAGCAAGTCCAATGACCATCCCGGCGACTCCTTCGCCGCTCGCCCCGGCCTGACGCGGCGTCGTCTGCTCGGCGGCGCGGGCACGCTGCTGGCGACGGCCAGCCTGCCGGCCAGCCTGGCACGGGCGGCGACCGGCGACGCGGAGCTGCTCAAGATCGGGTTCGTCAGTCCGCGCACCGGCGCGCTTGCCGGCTTCGGCGAATGCGATCCCCATGTGCTCGAGTTGGCGCGCAAGAAGCTTGCCGGCGGCCTCAGCGTCGGCGGCAAGAAATACGCGGTGCAGCTGATCGATCGCGACACCCAGTCCGACCCGGCGCGCGCAAGCTCGCTGGCCAAAAGCCTGATCAACGACGAGCATGTCGACATGATGCTGACCACCTCGACGCCTGAGGTGGTGAACCCGGTGTCGGACGCGTGCGAAGCGGCGGGCGTGCCCTGCCTGTCGACGGTCGTGCCTTGGGAGTCCTGGTATTTCGGCCGCGGCGCCAAGCCGGGTCAGCCCTCGCCGTTCCACTGGACCTACCATTTCTGCTTCGGCGGCGGAGATTTCTTCCGCGCCTACAACTCGCAGTGGAACGGCCCGGTCAAGACCAACAAGAAGGTCGGCATCCTCTATCCCAACGACGCCGACGGCAACGCCGTGCGCGAACATCTCGCGCCGGAGCTCGCCAAGGCCGGCTTCACCATCGTCGATCCCGGCGCCTATGAGGACGGCACCACCGACTTCTCGGCGCAGATCGCCAAGTTCAAGGCCGAGCGCTGCGAGATCTTCAACACCTTCCCGATACCGCCCGACTTCGCCACCTTCTGGCGCCAGGCGGCGCAGCAGGGCTACACGCGGATGGTCAAGATTGCGCAGATCGCCAAGACCGGCCTCTTCCCCTCGCAGGTCGAGGCGCTCGGCTCGCTCGGCTACAATCTCGCCACCGCCTGCTACTGGCATCCGACCTGGCCCTACAAGTCGCCGCTGACGGGGCTCTCGTCGGAGGCGCTGGGCATCGGCTACGAGAAGGCGACGGGACGGCAATGGACCCAGCAGCTCGGCGCCAGCATGGCGCTGGTCGATGCCGGCATCGAGACGCTCATGAAGAGCGGCGATCCCAAGAACAAGGCCGATGTGGCCAAAGCGCTGGGCACGCTCAAGGTCGTGACGCCGATCGGTCCGATCGACTTCACCAAGGGTCCGGTGCCGAACGTCTCGGCCACGCCGATCATCGGCTGCCAATGGGTGAAGGCGAAATCCGGCAGCAAGTTCAAGCTCGATCTCCCCATCACCGAGCACGCCGACGATCCGAAGGTGCCCATCGCGGCCAAGCTGCGTGCCTACAACGCCTAGGCCGGAGCCGCAGCGCAGCGTCGAGCCATGGCCGAAGCCGGCGTGATCCTGGCGGCGGAGGGCGTGATCAAGCGCTTCAACGCCCTCATCGTCCTCGATCGCGTCGATTTCCGCGTCGGCGCCGCGGAGGCGGTCGGCATCGTCGGCCCCAACGGCGCCGGCAAGACGACGCTGCTTAACGTCCTGGCGGGAGCCTTCAAGCCCAGCGCCGGGACCGTGCGGTTCCGCGGCGCGGAGGTGACCGATGCCGGAGCGGCGGAGCGCTGCCGCCTCGGCATCGCCCGTTCGCATCAGGTGCCGCGCCCCTTCGGCGCCATGACCGTGTTCGAGAACGTGCTGGTCGCCGCGACCACCGGCGGCGGCTTCGGCGGCGAGGCGGCCTATGAGCGTTGCATCGACTCGCTGCAGCTCTGCGGCATGCTTCGCTTGGCCAACCGCCGCGCCGAGACGCTCGGCCTCCTCGACCGCAAGCGCCTGGAGCTGGCCCGGGCGCTCGCCACCGATCCCGTCGTGCTGCTGCTCGACGAGATCGGCGGCGGCCTCACCGATGCCGAAGCCGGCGAGATGGTCGCCACCATCCTCGAGCTGCGCGGGCGCCAGCTGGCGATCGTGTGGATCGAGCACATCGTCCATGTCCTGCTCCAGGTGGTCGACCGGCTGGTCTGCATGAACGCCGGACGGGTCATCGCCGACGGTGCGCCGCGAGCGGTCATGGCGGACGCCGCCGTGATCGACGCCTATCTCGGCGGCGGCGTCGCGTGAGCCTGCTCGCCGTCGAGGGGCTCGATGTCCGCCACGGTCTGCTGCAGGCGGTCCGCGGCGTGTCCCTGGCGATGGACCAGGGCGAGATCCTGGCGCTGATCGGCGCCAATGGCGCCGGCAAGACGACGCTGCTTCGGGCGATCGCCGGTGCGCACCGGCCGGCCGGCGGCCGCATCCTGCTCGATGGGACCGACGTGACCGCGCTGCGTGCCTACCGCCGCGTCGCCATGGGGATCGCGCTGGTGCCGGAAGGCCGCTGGCTGTTCCCCGGCATGACGGTCGAGGAGAACCTGCTGGTCGCCCGCGCCAGCCGGCGGACCGGGCCCTGGACGCTGGACCGGGTGCTGGATGTTTTCCCGAATTTGCGCCCGCGCCTCAAGGCAAAGGCGGGCAGCCTGTCGGGCGGCGAGCAGCAAGCCACTGCGATCGGACGGGCGCTCATGACCAATCCGCGCATCCTGCTGCTCGACGAGGTGTCGCTCGGGCTCGCCCCCATCGCGGTCGAGCGCGTCTATCAGTCGCTCGCGGCCCTCATCGCCGAGGGCACGACGATCCTCCTGGTGGAGCAGGATCTTGGCCGCGCGCTGCGCGTGGCGACGCGGGTCGCCTGCATGCTCGAAGGCCGCGTCGTGCTCGAAGGTGCAGCCTCATCGGTGACGCGCGAGCAGGTGACCGAGGCCTATTTCGGCCTCGGCCGCGAGGAGAAAGCCGGGGCATGATCTGGGTCAACCAGGTTCTCCAGGGCATCCTGCTCGGCGGCTACTACGCGCTGCTCGCCTGTGGCCTGTCGCTCATGTTCGGCGTGATGCGCATCATCAACCTCGCCCATGGCGACCTCGCCGTGCTTGCCGCCTTTCTGGTCTTTCTGCTCACTGAACAGGCCGGCCTGCCGCTCGCGCCCGCGCTGATCCTCGTGCTCGCGGCGATGGCGGTGCTCGGCGCGGTGATGCAGCGCACGATGCTGGAACGCAGCCTGCGCGCCGGCATGCTCGTGCCGCTGCTCAGCACCTTCGGCCTCTCGATCGTGATCGAGAACATCCTCTTCGCCGGCTTCGGCGCCGACACCCGCTCGCTCGCGCCGGCGATCGGATCGCTCGCCTATGACAGCTGGTCGATCGGCGACGAGATCTATGTCGGGCGGCTGTCCGTGCTGATCTTCCTTGCCGCCGTGCTACTGCTTGTGGGATTGCAGCTCGTTCTGGCGCGGACGCCGCTCGGCCGCGCGCTGCGCGCCACCGCCGAGAACCCCGACATCGCCGAGCTCGTCGGCATCAATTCGCGCGCGGTCTATGCCGCCGCCGCGGCGATCGCCGTGGCGACGGCGGCGATCGGCGGCATCTTCCTCGCCATGCGCGCCACCTTTGCGCCCTATGCCGGGCCGGCCCAGCTCATCTTCGCCTTCGAGACGGTGGTGATCGGCGGCATGAGCTCGCTGTGGGGCACGCTGGTCGGCGGCATCGTTCTCGGCGTGGCCCAGAACATCGGCGCGCAGCTCGATCCGCATGGCTTCCTGATCGCCGGCCATGTGGTATTCCTGCTCGGTCTCGCTTGCCGCCTGGCGCTCGGCGCGTCCGAGACCGGCGGCCGGTTCCGGGCGCTGTTCGGCAAAGCGCCATGACCCGACGCGCCGGCATCTCGGTCGAGCGCTGGACGCGGCTCTCCGTCGCCGCCAGCAGCCTCGCCGCGGCGCTCGTCCTGCTGCTCGCCTTCGCGCCGCTGTGGCTGAGCGCGAACGCCATCGACCGGCTGACCACACTGCTGATCTACGTCATCCTCGGCACCATGTGGAACGTGCTCGCCGGCTATGGCGGTCTCGTCTCGGTCGGACAGCAGACCTTCTTCGGCATCGGCGCCTATGCCGCGATCCGCCTCTCCTATGCCGGGATCGGCGTCTACCCGGCGCTCATCCTCGGCGCGCTCGCCGCCGGCCTGGTGTCGCTGCTGCTCTCGACCTTTGCACTCCGGCTGCGTGGCGGCGAGTTCGCCATCGGCATGTGGGTGGTGGCCGAGCTCTGCCACCTCCTGGTCAACCTCGACCCGCTGATCCAGGGCGAGACCGGCACCTCCTTGATCGCGCTCAATGCGTTCGCGCCCGCGCATCGCCGGGACGACAATTACTGGCTGGCGCTGGCCGCCGCGGTGGCCGTGCTGGCGCTGGTGTTCGCGCTGCTGCGCGGCCGGCTGGGCGGCTCGATCCAGGCGATCCGCGACAATGAGGAGGCAGCCGCGTCGCTGGGCGTGCGCGTGCTCGCCGCCAAGCGCATCATCTTCCTGCTCTCCGCCACCGGGTGCGGCATGGCCGGCGCGCTGTGGCTCGCCACCTCGATCACCTTCGAGCCCAAGACCTATTTCGGCGTTCAGTGGACCGCCTACATGATCTTCATGGCGCTGGTCGGCGGGCTCGGCACCGTCGAAGGCCCGATCCTGGGCGCGGTGATGTTCTTTCTCATCGAGAGCCTGTTCGGCGCCAGCGGCATCTGGTACCTGGTCGGGCTCGGCGCGGCGGCGCT
>JASHTP010000347.1 GCA_030040495.1 Alphaproteobacteria bacterium | reverse complement strand
GCAAGATCGTCTTCCTGCCGCATCTCGCCTTCGATCTTTCGGCGCGCGAGCGGCGCTTCCTCGATCCGCTCGCCTCCGACGGCAAGGCCAAGAACATCAGCTTCGACCCGCGCACCGGCGCCGTCGGCGGCACGAGCCTCGCCGGCCAGGACCGCGAGGATCTGGCGGCGCTCCTGCGCCGCTTCGGCCAAGCCGCCGAGGCGCTTCTCGCCGGCCTCTTCCCGGACTATGGGGCGCATCTGCGGAAGGGGCGCGCCAGCCTGCGGCCCGCGAAAATCGAGGGCCGGGAGATGTCCGATCGCCAGGACGACCGGCGCCTTCATGTCGACGCGTTCCCGTCGCAGCCGGTGCAGGGCCGGCGGATCCTCAGGGTGTTCGCCAATGTGAATCCGGACGGCGCCGCGCGGGTGTGGCGCGTGGGAGAGCGGTTTGCCGATCACGCCGGCCGCTTCCTGCGGCGGCCGCCCTATGCGCCGCCCGGCGTCTCCGCCCTGCTCGCGGCGCTGCGGATCACCAAGGGGCGGCGGACCGCCTATGACCGGCTCATGCTCTCGCTCCATGACCGCGCCAAGGCCGACCCGGCCTACCAGCGCGACGCGGTCAGGGCCGAGATCGCATTCCCGCCCGGTTCGAGCTGGCTCGTCTTCACCGATCTCGTGCCCCACGCCGCGATCGCCGGACAGCACGTGCTCGAGCAGACTTTCTTCCTGCCGGTCGCGGCGATGCGCGATCCGGCCTCGGCGCCGCTCCACATCCTCGAAGGTCTCGCCGGCCGGCGGCTCGCCGGCTAGGCCTGCGTCGCGAACTTGCGGTATTCCTCGGCGATGTCGGTCACCGCGGTCTCGAGGAAGCGGCGGCCATGTTCGGGGCTGGCGAGGCTCGGGTCGGAGCCGATGCGGCCGTCGGGGTAGAGGCGGCGATAGTCCTCGGCGTCGCCGAAGGCGCGCTGCGAACCGGCGGCATCGCCCATCGCCGCCTTCTTGATCGCGTCGGGGAAGGCGAACTGCGTCACCGACACCTCGCTCGGCGTCGCGTGGCTGCCTTCGCGATTGCCGAACAGCTCCTTCGACAGCTTCTGCACCCCCGGCGTCTCCCACCAGTTCTTGAGCCGGAGGCGCAGGCCCGCGGCGTTGCCGCCGGGCGCGAACGAGCGCGCGGCATGGATCTCCTGGAAGGCGGCGCCGACGGTGGCGATGTTGCCGCCATGGCCGTTGATGAAGAAGAAGCGCTCGAAGCCGTTCCGCGCCAGCGACTGCACATAGTCGGCGATCACCGCCATCAGGGTCGAGGGCCTGAGCGCGATGGTGCCGCAAAACGCCAGGTGATGCTGCGCGTTGCCGACATTGATCGTCGGCCCCACCAGCGCGCCCGCCGCGTCGCCGACGCCCTTGGCGACGAGCTCGGCGCAGATCGCGTCGGTGCCGATGAGCCCGTTGGGGCCGTGCTGCTCGGTCGAGCCGATCGGCACGATGACGCCCTTGGCGGTCTTGAGATAGGCCTCGACCTCCTGCCAGGTCTGGAGCTGCAGCAGCACGGGATCATGCCTCCTGTGACGGTCCGGCGGAGCCTTTCTCGCGCCCTCGGCGCATGCTCTTATAGGGCGGACCCGGCGAGCGGAGAAGGGCATGGGCTACGAGACGATCCTCTACGAGACGCGCGGCGCCGTCGCCTCGATCACGCTCAACCGGCCGCAGCGCCTCAACGCCATGAACGCCGCCATGCTGCGCGAGCTCCACCTTGCCATGGATGCGGCCGAAGCCGACGAGAGCGTGCGTGCCGTCGTGCTGAGCGGCGCCGGCGCCGGCTTCTGCAGCGGCTTCGACCTCAAGGAGCAGGCCGAGGCGCGGCCGGCCGGCGTCGCGCAGTGGCGCGGCCTGCTGCGCCGCGATTTCGACGCCATCATGCGCTTCTGGCATTCGCCCAAGCCGACGATCGCCGCGGTGCGCGGCGCCTGCCTTGCCGGCGGCTGCGAGCTGGCGCTCGCCTGCGACATCACGGTGGCGGCCGAGGACGCAATCTTCGGCGAGCCCGAGCTGCGCTTCGGCGCGGGGATCGTCGTGCTGCTGCTGCCCTGGCTTGCCGGCCCCAAGCGCGCGAAGCAGCTGCTGCTCACCGGCGAGGACCGGCTCGATGCGCGCCGCGCCGAGGCGATGGGCCTCGTCAACGAAATCGTGCCGGCGGGGCGCGAGCTCGAGCGCGCGCTCGCGATCGCCCAGGGCCTCGCCGCGATCGACGTCATGGCGCTCAGAGAGACCAAGCGCGCCATCAACCGCACCTACGAGATCATGGGGCTCGGCGAAGCGCTCGAAGCGGCGCTCGACATCGACCTGCAGATCGAGGGCCAGGGCACCGAGGACAAGCGCCGTTTCCTGGAGATCGCCCGCGAGCAGGGCCTGCGCGCCGCCATCGCCTGGCGCGACGCGCGCTTCGCCAAGCGCTGACGGAGGCCGCCTCACCAGCACCCCGCCAGCCGCGCGTGGGGCAGGCTGGTGATGCGGTCGCGCGCCAGCAGATCGACCAGGAAATCGCCGGGGAAGAGCGCGCGCAGCGCCGGCTCGAACACGTCGAGCCCGCCGGCATAGGCGCCGAAGGCGGGCAGCACCAGGCGCTGCTCGTCGCGGACGAAGCAGCGGCCGGAGAGCCGGCGGCCGCGCACATCGACGCTGGCCTTGGGATGATAGTGGCCGCTCACCTCGCCCTGGGCGAAGAGCGGCTCGGCGACGTGGCGGAAGGTGAGGGGGCCGAGCCGCAGCGCGCCCTCGACGACGCGGCCGCCGAGCCCGTCGGGCGGCGCCGGATCGTGGTTGCCGGCGACCCAGATCAGCTCGCGCGCCTGGGCCAGCGAAGCGAGCAGCGCCCGGTCCTCGCCGTCGAGCCGCGCCGGCGCCTCGCCGTCATGGAAGCTGTCGCCGAGGCAGAGGATGCGCGCCGCCGCGTGCCGCGCCGCGACGCCGAGCAGCCGCACGAGCGTCGCGCGCGTGTCGTAAGGCGGCAGCATGACGCCGCGCCGGGCGAAGCTCGAGCCCTTCTCGAGATGGAGGTCGGCGACGATGAGCGTGCGCTCGGCCGGCCAGAAGAGCGCGCCTTCGGCGAGCGCCAGCAGGCTCGCGCCGGCGAAGCCGATCGGCTGCGGCTCGGCCGGGCTCGCCCGGCTCATGACGCGGTCTTCTGCGCCGGCGCGGCGGCCGGCGGCGGCGCGATGCCGGCCTCGGCGAGCAGCTCCTGGGTGACGTCGTCGAGCAGCTGGTCGAGCGCCGTGCCGTAGACGGATTCGCGGCCGATCTCGAGCAGCACCGGCACGGCGAGCGGCGAGACGCGGTCGAGCCGGCGATGCCGGATGCGGCCCTTGATGCGCGCCAGCATCTCGGCGAGCCGGCGGATGTCGGTCAGGCCCGAGGCGGCGTCGGCGCGCGTCGCGCGCAGCAGCAGATGGTCGCCCTGGTGCTTCCTGAGCACGTCGTAGATGAGATCGGCGTTGAAGGTGACCTGGCGGCCGGTCTTCTCCTGGCCGGGATGCTTGCGCTCGATCAATCCGGCGATGATGGCGACGGTGCGGAAGGTGCGGCGCATCAGCGAGGATTCGGCGAGCCAGGCCTCGAGATCGTCGCCCAGCATGTCCTCGTCGAAAAGCGCATCGAGGTCGCGCGCCGGCTCCAGGCTCCACACCGCCAGCACATAGTCGGTGGCGACGAAGCCCAGCGGCTTGAGGCCGGCGCGCTCCATGCGCCGGGTCAGCAGCATGCCCAGCGTCTGGTGCGCGTTGCGGCCCTCGAAGCAATAGGCGACGAGATAGTCGTGCGGGCCGCGCGGGAAGCTCTCGACCAGCAACCCTTCCGGCCCCGGCAGCAGCGAGCGGTAGCGGTGCAGCCGGAGCCACTCCTGCACCGGCTCCGGCAGGTCGCGCCAGGCGGCGGGATCGGCCAGCAGCGCGCGCACGCCCCGGGCGAGATGGGTGGTGAGCGGCAGGCGCCCGCCCTCATAGGCCGGCACCTTGGGCAGGCCGCCGGCGGCGCGGCTGGCGATGACGTC
>JASHTP010000346.1 GCA_030040495.1 Alphaproteobacteria bacterium | reverse complement strand
GCCGGTCATCCAGGGCTGCGGCGCGATGCGCTCGACAGCGGTGTCGCCCGCGCCGGTCACTGCGGCGCCGGCGGCTCGATGTGGCCGGGGACGATCTTGCCGCCGATCCATTGCGGCGGCACGTAATGACCTTGCGGCGAGCCGCCGATGCGCGTGCCGACGACGTAGAGCATCAGCGCCGCCAGCACGACGCCGGTGGCGACGAGCCACGGCCAGGGCAGCGCGCGCCACGCCGCCGAGCTCCCCAGCCGCATGCGCTGCGCGGCCATCAGCCACAGCACATAGAGGGCGGTCGGCAGCAGCAGCGGCAGGACGATGGTGGCGAGGATGCGGATCATCGCTCAGCCGGCGAGCACTTGCGCGAGGTTGACCAGCATGCCGGCGGTGGCGCCCCAGATGTAGCGCTGCTGATAAGGCAGGACGTAGAAGACGCGCTGGCGGCCCTTGAACTCGCGGCTCTGGCGATGGTGATTGGCGGGATCGAGGACGAAGGCGAGCGGCACCTCGAACACCTCGGCGACCTCGACCGGGTCGGGCTTCAGCGGATAGGGCGCGCGCACCAGCCCCACCACCGGCGTCACCTCGAAGCCGGTGCTGGTGACGTAGGTGTCGAGCCGGCCGACCACCTCGACATGATCGCGCGGCAGCCCGACCTCCTCCTCGGTCTCGCGCAGCGCGGCGTCGACGGCGTCGGCGTCGCTCGTCTCCTGCTTGCCGCCGGGAAAGGCGATCTGGCCGGCATGGGCGGCAAGGTGCTGGGTGCGCTGGGTCAGCAGCACGCTGAGCCCGTCCGGCCGCGTGACCAGCGGCACCAGCACCGCCGCCGGGGTCAGCGGCACGGCGGGCGGCGTGCCGCCGGGCATCAGCGAATGATCGCCGCGCACCGCGGCGAGCGTCGCGGGATCGCTGGAGCGGTAGCCCGATACCGAGCGGGCGAGCCGCCGGCGCACGTCATCCGGGGTCAGGATCGGCCCTCCAGCGGGCCCAGTGGGAAGAACCTGCCCTTGCTCCATACGCCGAACAGGGTCGCGTCGCCGACCCGCTCCTCTTGCCCGAGCTCCACCAGCTCGTAGAATACCGGCCGGTTGAGCCGCGCTTCCAGCCCGTTCCGCACCAGAATATAGGGGCTGGGCTCGCCGGTGGCGGGATCGGTGACGACGCGCAGAGGATGGCCGGCGTCGGCCGCCACAGTATCGTCAACATTGGTGCGGAAAATGAGTTCCTGGTCGCGTCCCTCGCCTCGCCGGGCGAGCTCGACGGCGACGAAAGGCGCGTCCTCGACGGTGATCCGCCCGCGCTCGGCGGGCGTCTCGAGCCAGAAGCTGCCGTCGGGATCGCGCTTCAGCACCTTGGCGAACAGGCGGACGAGCGGCAGGCGGCCGATGGGAGAGCCGCGATAAGACCAGCTTCCGTCGCGCGCGATGGCGATGTCGAAATGGCCGCAATCGACGGGCTGGCGCAGCACCGGCGCCGGCCCCGGCGCGGCGCGCGCGGCGAGCCGGCCGGCGAGCTGTTCGAGGGCCTTTGAAGGCGTCGGGTTATCGGTCATGATCACCCCTATATGTAGCAGGAGGAGCCGATCTCGTGAGTGTCACCGAAAATCTGCCGCAGAACGGCGCCGCCCCCGACCTCGTCGCCGAGATCGACACTCTGGGTGAGCGCCTGGCGC
Source organism: Alphaproteobacteria bacterium (assembly GCA_030040495.1). Taxonomy (GTDB): domain Bacteria; phylum Pseudomonadota; class Alphaproteobacteria; order ATCC43930; family CGMCC-115725; genus DAHUYF01. Next base: position 877 of record JASHTP010000346.1, on the reverse strand, counting down.
AGGTGCGCGAGCGTATCGGCCGCGTCATCTTCGGTCAGGGCGAGGTGATCGATCAAGCGCTGATCACCCTGCTCGCCGGCGGCCACGCGCTGCTGATCGGCGTTCCCGGCCTCGCCAAGACCCGCCTCGTCGAGACCCTCGGCACCGTGCTCGGCCTCGAGGATAAGCGCATCCAGTGCACGCCCGACCTGATGCCGGCGGACATCCTCGGCTCCGAAGTGCTCGAAGAGAGCGAGAGCGGCCGCCGCTCCTTCCGCTTCATCCCGGGCCCGGTCTTCTGCCAGCTGCTGATGGCCGACGAGATCAACCGCGCCAGCCCGCGCACGCAATCGGCGCTGCTGCAGGCGATGCAGGAGGGCCGCGTCTCGGTCGCCGGCCAGTACCATCCGCTGCCCCGCCCCTTCCACGTGCTGGCGACGCAGAATCCGCTGGAGCAGGAAGGGACATATCCGCTCCCCGAGGCGCAGCTCGACCGCTTCCTGCTGCAGATCGACGTGACCTATCCCGACCTCGCCGCCGAGCGGCAGATGCTCGTCGCCACCACCGGCATCGCCGAGGAATCGGCCAAGGCGACGTTCGCCGGCGACGAGCTGCTCGCCGCGCAGCGCCTGGTGCGGCGCGTGCCGGTGGGCGAAAGCGTGGTCGAGGCGATCCTGACGCTGGTGCGCGCCGGCCGCCCCGAGACGAGCGAGATCCCCGAGGTGCGCCAGCACGTCGCCTGGGGCCCCGGCCCACGCGCCAGCCAGGCGCTGATGCTCGCCTGCCGCGCGCGGGCGCTGCTCGACGGGCGTCTCTCGCCCTCGGTCGACGACGTGGTGGCGCTGGCGCCGCCGGTGCTGCGCCACCGCATGGCGCTCAACTTCGCGGCGCGCGCCGA
>JASHTP010000345.1 GCA_030040495.1 Alphaproteobacteria bacterium | reverse complement strand
CGCGCCGCCAACCGCGGCGGCGGCACGGTGATGCTCGGCGCCGCCGCCTTCGTCGCCTGGCGCGCCTGAGCGGCGCCGGTCACGCCCGGTCGATGCGGGCGAGATAGCAGCCGCGCGGCGCGAAATGGGCATGGACGTAGTCGACGTCGGCGCGCCCCAACAGCCTTGCGATCGCCGCTTCCACCGCCGCACCCGGGACCACATCGGCATCGACCATCATCGCCGCGCTGTCATAGGCGCGCAGCGACAGCGCGCTCGACTGGCTCAGCACCGGCGGCACCTCGCCGACGCGGTCGAAAGTCTCGCGCAGCCCTTCGCGCACATAGATCGGGCCCGAGGCCCGGAAGGGCGAGTGCGGCGCCGGCAGATGCTCGTAGGCGAGCAGCAGTGCGGTCTCTTCGGGCGGCGTGTAGTCCAGGCTGACGCGGCAGGGGCGGCGCGAGCCCGGCGCGGCGGCGCAGCGCCGGGCGCCCTGCGCCAGGAGCTCGTCATCGCCGAGCGCGAAGAGCGGCGCGAAGCGGGCGGCGGGCAGGCCGGAAATGCGGAAGCGCATGGGGATGCTCCATCGTTGCGATGAAGCGTTCTCGCACGGATGGAAGGACGCGCTCTATCCGGTTCGGCCGGCGAATCCGCGGCGGGGCGGGGCCGTGCGGCTGCGGCGACCGCTTCCACTCTCGCCGCTGGCCGTGCGCTCACGGGCGGCCATGTAGGACCGCCAAGCGCATGATCAGCGCCTCGCCGATTTCCTGATATTGCTTCAGCGTAAGCGTACCGTCGATGACATCCGTCTTGTCGAGGTCGATCGAGGTATAAAGCCGATCGGCACGCCACTCGCTTGCCCCTTTGGTCGTCGCGTCCGTAAATGTAAGCCGAAGCGTGTCCGCTGCGCTCGCGGCAAGACACGCGACGATACCGAGCCTAGTCCGACCACTCTCGTCGGTATTCATGTAGCACTCCCAAACCGATCGGACGCGGATATATCAAACAACGTTATGCCTGACCGATTTTAGAGCCGACGCTGATGCATCCGATATGACATTGCCACTAAATAACGCAAATTCATTCTCAGCGCAGGCCCGCGCAACCATCAATTATTCCAAACGTCGAGAGGCGGAAGCGGTCTGCCGGCGAGGCAGGCAGCGTAACGCTCCATCGCTGTTTTCTCGCACCGCCGCCCCGCCGCCTGGTCGCGCCGCGGGCGGCTACTTCGGCGTCGCGCCCAGCGCCGGGTTGAGCGTGTAGGTGCCGACCACCGCGCCGCTCGCCAGGATATGGCCTTTCATCGCCGCCACCGCCTCGGCGCCGCCGAACAGCTCCGGCAGCTTGAGCTCGGCCAGGTCGAGCGCGTAGACGGCGAAGTGATAGTGATGGAGGCGGAGATCGTTCCAGGGCGGGCACGGCCCGTCGAAGCCGCCGTAATTCCCTTTCATCGCCTCGTTGGCGGCAAAGGCGCCGGTAAAGTCGTTGAGGCCGCGCACGCCGAGCTTGGTCTTGCCCGGCGGCTTGCCGTGCGGCACCGCGCCGTCGGCGTCGGCGCCTTCGGCGATCGAGCGGACGGCGGCGGGAATGTCGACCAGGACCCAGTGATAGAAGGTGCGGCGCGGCATGTCGGCGGGCAGCGTCTTGCCTTCCTGGTTCATGTCGGTGCGGATCGTCGGCACGTCGGTATCGAAGGCGATGATTGCGTAGGAGAGCGTCCCTTTCGGCCCCTTGGACCAGGAGACCCTAGGGTTCTTGTCCGGTCCGCGGCTGACATGGCCCTGCGCCGCCGGGACGCAGAAGGTGAATTGCGGCGGGATGGGCTTGCCGTTGGCGATGCCGCCGACATGGACCTTGAGGCCGGCCGCCGAAGCCGGCGCCGCGATCAAGGCGCCGAGCGCGGCGAGCGCGGCGCCGCGCGCCGCAAGCGTAAGCACGGACATGGATTTTTTCTCCCCCGGGACGGTGCGAGCGGCCCACGCTATCGCCCGCCGGCCGGGCGGGTCAATGGCGCCGGCGGCGGCAGGGGCCGCGGCACCGCCGGTGCCCGCCGCGGCCGCGGCGCTGATCAAGCAATCGCCAGTCTTCGCGCCGGCTCTCGTCCGGCGCTGCGCAGGCTTCCTGGCCCGCTTCGCCGGGCAGGCCGGTGGCGCGGTTCTTGCACCGGTTCGGGCGGGGACTCCGGGGCCCAGTCACCGATGGCGATCCAGGTCGCGCTGACGCACAAGACCAACTACCACTACGACCGGCTGGTCCGGCTCGGCCCGCAGACCGTGCGGCTGCGGCCGGCGCCGCACTGCCGCACGCCGATCCTGAGCTATGCGCTCAAGGTCTCGCCCAAACGTCATTTCCTCAATTGGCAGCAGGACCCGCAATCGAACTACCTCGCCCGCTACGTCTTCCCGGAGCCGACGACCGAATTCCTGATCGAGGTCGATCTCGTCGCCGAGCTGGCGGTCATCAACCCGCTCGATTTCTTCCTGGAGAAGGACGCCGAAACCTATCCCTTCGTCTACGAGCCGGCGCTGGCGCGCGAGCTGCGGCCCTATCTCGAGACCGAGCCGGTCGGCCCCTTGCTCGCCGCCTGCTTCGCCGACATCGATCGGCGGCGCAGGGCCACGATCGATTTTCTGGTCAATCTCAACCGGCTGGTGCAGCGGCGCATCGGCTACATCATCCGGCTGGAGCCGGGAATCCAGACCTGCGAGGAGACGCTCCGCCTCGGCTCCGGCTCCTGCCGCGACAGCGCCTGGCTGCTGGTCCAGCTGGCGCGCCGCCTCGGCCTCGCGGCACGCTTCGTCTCGGGCTATCTGGTCCAGCTCACGCCCGACCAGCGTCCGCTCGAAGGGCCCGCCGGTCCCGAACGCGACTTCATCGATCTGCACGCCTGGGCGGAAATCTACCTGCCGGGCGCGGGTTGGGTCGGGCTCGATCCGACCTCCGGCCTCTTCGCCGGCGAAGGGCACATCCCGCTCGCCTGCACGCCCGACGCCAGCAGCGCGGCGCCGGTGAGCGGCGGCGTCGATCCCTGCGAGGTGCGCTTCGACCACGAGATGATCGTGACCCGGATCAGCGAGCAGCCCCGGGTGACGAAGCCCTATGACCGGCAGAGCTGGACGCGCATCGACTTGCTCGGCCAGGCGGTGGATCGCGAGCTCGCCGCCCAGGATGTGCGCCTCACCATGGGCGGCGAGCCGACGCTGGTCTCGATCGACGACATGGACGGCGCCGAATGGAACACCGCGGCGACCGGGCCCGAGAAGCGCCGGCTGGCGGCCGATCTGGTCGCCCGCCTGGCGGCGCGTTGCGCGCCGGGCGGGCTGCTGCATTTCGGCCAGGGCAAATGGTATCCCGGCGAAAGCCTGCCGCGCTGGGCCTTCAGCGTCTATTGGCGGCGCGACGGCGACGCGATCTGGGCCAACGGCGACTATCTCGCCAGGGAAGATCGCGATTACGGCTTCGGCACGGCGGAAGCGCAGCGCTTCATCACCGGTCTGGCGGCCCGGCTCGGCATCGCCAAGCGCGCGGTGCATCCGGCCTACGAGGATCCCTGGCACTATATCGGCCGCGAATCGGCGCTGCCGCCCAACGTCGATCCTTTCGACAGCAAGCTCGAGAGCGAGGAGGAGCGGGCGCGGCTGGCGCGGGTCTTCGTCCACGGCCTCGACCAGCCGGTCGGCTATGTCCTGCCGATCAACCGCCGGCACGAGGCGAGCGGCCCGGTCTGGCTGTCGAGCCCCTGGCCGTTGCGCCAGGAGCGGCTGCTGCTCACGCCCGGCGACAGCCCCATCGGCTTGCGCCTGCCGCTCGCCTCGCTGCCCTGGGTCGCGGCGAACGAATTCCCGCATGTCATCGAGCGCGACCCCTTCGACCAGCCCCCGCCCTTGCCGCCGCATCCGGGGGGCGGGGCTCAGCGCGCCGAGGCCAAGGGTCCGACCGAGCCGCTGCAGCGCCGCGATCCCGCGACCATGGCCGAGCTGCGCGAGGAGCCGTTGGCGCGCGGCCGCTCCGCGCCCTGGGTGGTGCGCACGGCGCTGTGCATCGAGCCGCGCGGCGGCCGGCTCCATGTCTTCATGCCGCCGGTGGCGCTGCTCGAGGATTACCTCGAGCTCGTCGCCGAGATCGAAGAGACCGCGGTCGAAACCGGCTTGCCGGTGATCATCGAAGGCTATCCGCCGCCGCGCGACGCCCGGCTCCACAGCCTGTCGGTGACGCCCGATCCCGGCGTGATCGAGGTCAACATCCATCCCGCGTCAAGCTGGACCGAGCTCGCGCGCACGACGATCGATCTCTACGAGGATGCGCGGCAGAGCCGTCTCGGCACCGAGAAATTCCTGCTCGACGGCCGCCATGTCGGCACCGGCGGCGGCAATCACGTCACCGTCGGCGGCCCCGGCGCGGCCAACAGCCCATTCCTGCGCCGGCCGAGCCTGCTGCGCAGCCTGATCGCCTATTGGCAGAACCACCCGGCGCTCTCCTACGCCTTCTCCGGGCTGTTCATCGGCCCGACCAGCCAGGCGCCGCGCATCGACGAGGCGCGCGACGACGCGCTCTACGAGCTCGAGATCGCCTTCGAGCAGATCGACCGGCAGGGCGATGCCTGCCCGCCCTGGATGGTCGACCGCGCGCTGCGCCACATCCTGACCGACGTCACCGGCAACACGCATCGCGCCGAGTTCTGCATCGACAAGCTCTATTCGCCGGACAGCGCGGCGGGCCGGCTGGGCCTGGTCGAGATGCGCGCCTTCGAGATGTCGCCGCATGCCGAGATGAACCTGACGCAGCTGCTCCTCATCCGCGCGCTCATCGCCGCCTTCTGGCGGACCCCCTACAAAAACCGCTTGGTCCGCTGGGGGACGCAGCTGCATGATCGCTTCATGCTGCCCTTCTTCGTCGAGCAGGATCTGCGGGACGTGGTCGCCGATCTCGCGCGCTTCGGCTATGATTTCGACCTCGACTGGTTCCGGCCGCACTTGACCTTCCGCTTCCCCGTGCTCGGCAGCGTCACCCATCGCGGCATTCGCCTGGAGCTGCGGCACGCGCTCGAGCCCTGGCACGTGCTGGGCGAAGAGCCCGGCGCGGGCGGGACCGTGCGTTTCGTCGACAGCTCGGTCGAGCGCCTGCAGATCCACGTCAGCGGCATGGTCGGGGCCCGCCACGCCGTGGCCTGCAATGGCTGGCTGGTGCCGCTCCATCCGACGGGCATCGAGGGCGACCATGTCGCCGGGGTGCGCTTTCGCGCCTGGCAGCTTCCCGCGGCGCTGCATCCGACGATTCCGGTTCACGCGCCGCTGGTCTTCGACCTGTTCGATCGCTGGTCCGGCCGCTCGCTCGGCGGCTGCACCTATCACGTCAGCCATCCCGGCGGCCGCCACTTCGAGACCAGGCCGGTCAACGCGTCGGAGGCCGAGGGCCGCCGGGTCGCGCGCTTTCAGCCTTTCGGCCATACGCCGGGTCCGGCCGAGCCGCGCGACCCCGGCGTCAATCCCGATTTTCCCTTCACCCTCGATCTGCGCCGTGTCTGACCGGGAATCGCCAGCGGGCGGCGGCGAGCCGGGCGACTACGCGGCGGGCCCGGTGTGGGACGAGTTCGTCACCGGCGACGGAAAGATCCGCAAGCACTGGGATCCCGTCATGGGATATCTCGCGCAGTTCGATCCGGACGAGCTCGGCGAGCTGCGCGACGAGGCGGCGCGCCTGCTGCGGCAGAACGGCGTCGCCTACACCATCTACGACGATCCCGCGGCGGCGGACCGGCCTTGGCCGCTCGACCTCATTCCGCTGCTGCTGTCCGCCGAGGAGTGGCGCGCGATCGAGGCCGGCGTGGTTCAGCGCGCGCGCCTGCTGAACGCGCTGCTGGCCGACATCTACGGGGGCCAGCGCCTGGTCGCCGCGGGGCTGCTGCCGCCCAGCCTGCTCCATGCCAATCCGAGCTTCCTGCGGCCGTGCTGCGGTCTCGCCCCGCGCCAGGGAACGTTCCTGCATCTCTACGCCGTCGATCTCGCACGCTCGCCGAACGGCGGGTGGTGGGTGCTGGCGGACCGATCGCAGGCGCCGAGCGGCGCCGGCTACGCGCTCGAAAACCGCAGCGTCGTCGGGCGCGTGCTGGCGGACTGCCTCGCCGCCGCCGCCGTCGAACCGGTCGCCCCGTTCTTCGCGGCGCTGCGCAACAATCTCTGTGCGCTGGCGCCGGCCGCTGCCGAACGCGGCCGGCCGCCGCGCATCGTGCTGCTGACGCCCGGCATCTACAACGAGACCTATTTCGAGCATGCCTATCTCGCGCGCCGGCTCGACATCACGCTGGTCGAAGGCGCCGATCTCACGGTGCGCGACCGGCGCGTCTTCCTGAAGACGCTCGGCGGCCTCGAGCCGGTCGACGTCATCCTGCGGCGCCTCGACGCTGATTTCTGCGATCCGCTGGAATTGCGGCCCGAAAGCACGCTCGGCGTCGCCGGGCTGCTCGAGGCGGCGCGCGCCGGCAGCGTCGCGATCGCCAACTCGCTGGGCAGCGGCATCCTCGAAGGCATGGCGTTCAAGCCGTTCCTGCCGGGGCTGAGCCAGGCGCTCCTCGGCGAGCCGCTCAAGCTGCCCGACGTGGCGAGCTGGTGGTGCGGCGGCGTCCAGGAGCGCCGCTACGTCGCCGATCACATCGACCGGCTGGTGATCAAGCCGGCCTTTCCGGCGCTCGGGCTGGAGCCGGTGTTCGGCGCCGAGCTGAGCGACGCCGAGCGGCGGGCGCTGCTCGCGCTCATCGCCGACCGGCCGCTCGATTTCGTCGGCCAGGAGCGGGTCGAGCTGTCGACGGTTCCCGTCCATGCCGGCGGGCGACTGGTGCCGCGGCCGCTGGTGCTGCGCGTCTTCGTCGCCGCGGCCGGCGACGGGTTCGTGGTCATGCCGGGCGGGCTCACGCGCACCTCGCCGGTGGGCGGCGGGCCGATCGTCTCGATGCAGCGCGGTGGCGGCTGCAAGGACACCTGGATCGTCGGCGCCGCGGCGCCGGGCGCGCATGCCGGCGAGGCGGGGTCGGCCAAGATCGTCTCGCTGCGCAGCGGCGCCGCGGAGCGCCATCCCGCCGCCTCGCTGCCGAGCCGCGCCGCCGACGGGCTGTTCTGGACCGGCCGCTATGTCGAGCGCGTCGGCAGCGGCGCGCGGCTGCTGCGCGGGCTGCTGCTCGGCATCACCGACGCCGCCAAGCTCTGGACCATGCAGGAGATCGAACCCGCCCTCGCTCTCGCCGCCGCGGTCGGATTGCTGCCGGCGGTCGATCTGGCGGGCGAGCCGCCTTCCGTGCCGGAACTCGTCTCGCTCATCCGGATGGCGGTCGCGGACCATGGCGATCCCAGCGGCGTCGCCGCCAATCTCGAGCGGCTGGTGACGGCGGCGCGGGGCGTGCGCGACCAGCTGCCGCACGGCTGCTGGCAAGTGGTCGCCGCGCTGGCGCGCAAATCCGGGATCGGCGGCAGCCGCGCCGTTCCGGCGCGCGTGCTGCTGCGGCTCGACGAGATCGCCGCCTTCGCCGCCGCCTTCTGGGGGACGGTCGACGACATGATGGAGCGCGACGCCGGCTGGCGCTTCCTCGATCTCGGCAAGCGGCTGGAGCGGGCGATCAACCTCGTCGCCATGTTCCGCGCCGCCGCGCGGATCGCGCGGCGGGCCGGCGAGCCGCGGGCGGGCGAGGACGAGGCGCTGCTGGCGGCGGTGCTGACGGCG
>JASHTP010000025.1 GCA_030040495.1 Alphaproteobacteria bacterium | reverse complement strand
CGGACGCCGCGGCGCGCGCGGCGCTGGCGCCGCTCGGCGGCGGCATCGACCTCGTCGCCCAGCCCGAAGCCGGTCGCCGCAAACGCCTGCTCGTCGCGGACATGGAATCGACGATCATCGCCAACGAGATGCTCGACGAGCTCGCGGATCTGCTGGGGATCCGCGCGCACATCGCCGAGATCACGCGGCGCGCCATGAACGACGAGCTCGATTTCGCGGCGGCGCTGCGCGAGCGCGTGGCGCTGCTCAAGGACCTGCCGGAGAGCGCGCTCGCCGAGGCCGGGTCACGCATCCGCATCACCGCAGGCGCGCGCGAGCTCGTCGCCACCATGCGCGCGCACGGCGCCTACACCGTGCTGGTCTCCGGCGGCTTCCGCGTCTATACCGGCCGCGTGCGCGAGGCGCTCGGCTTCGATCGCGACATCGCCAACGAGCTCACCATCGAGGGCGGGCGGCTCGCCGGCACCGTGCGCGAGCCGATCCTCGGGCGCGACGCCAAGCTCGACGGGCTGAAGCGCCTCGCTGCCGAGCAGGGCCTGCCGCTCTCGGCGACGCTCGCCGTCGGCGACGGCGCCAACGACATCGAGATGGTGGAAGCGGCCGGGCTCGGCATCGCTTTCCACGCCAAGCCCGCTTTGGCCCAGCGTGCGCGCCACCGCATCGACCACGCCGACCTCACCGCGCTGCTCTATGCGCAGGGCTATCCGGAAGACGAGATCGTGCGCTAGGCGAGTCTGCCGGGCGCATTCGTCCGAGGGGGGCTCGCGGTTGCTTCCTTCGGCAGGCTCAGGAGCAGCCGCTGCCGCCCGCGCGCCGCGCGGGGTTATCTCGAAGACGACAGGGTGCGCCGAGCCTGATGCGCGCGCTGGGTCGCGGCACTGACGATCGCGAGCACGACGATGTTCACCACGAGCGCGACGATGCCGACATTGAGCTCGCGCGCCCACTGCGGCAGCGCCGGGAAGAGCGTGCCCAGCGTGGTGTGGGTGAGCGAGATCAGCGCCACGGTGGCGACGCCGGCGAAGATGCCGGCGAAGGCGCCCTCGCGCGTCACCGGGTTGCGCGCCATCAGGCTGCAGACAAGCGCCGGGAAGAGCTGCGTCACGAAGCTGTAGCCCATCAGCAGCAAGGCGACGATCGTCTCGCCGCCGCGCAAGGTGAAGTAGACGCCGACGAGCGCCACGGCCGGCACCAGCAGCTTCGCCAGAAGCGAAACGGTAGCGTCGTCCGTGCCGGGGCGGAAGACGCGATAGAGATTGTTGGCGAGCAGCGTCGCGGCGGTGATCAGGATCATCGAGCCCGGCACCAGCGCGGTGAGGACGCCGGCGGCGCCGATGATGCCGACCGCCCAGGCCGGGAAGGTCGCCGCCGAGAGGCGCAGCAGCGACAGGTCGATCTGCGGCCCCTTGAGGCCCGGCACCTTGAGGATGGCGGCGAACCCGACGAAGAACACGAACAGCAGGATGAGCTGATAGAGCGGCAGCAGGATCGCGTTGCGGCGGAACGTCCGCTCGTCGCGCGCGGTATAGAGCGACGCGAAAGTATGCGGCCAGGCGAAGAAGCCGAGCGCGGTGAGGAGCACGGTGGAATCGAACCAGGAGATGCTTTGGCCTTGCGGCGGCAGGGCGAGGAAGCCCGGCTTCGCCGCGTCGATCGCCTGGAACATCGGCCCGAGCCCGCCATAGTAATGGATTGGCATGAAGACGCCGAGGAACACCACCACGATCAGGATCAGCGTGTCCTTGATCACCGCCGTCCAGGCCGAGCCGCGCACGCCGGAAACGATGACGTAGCAGGTCACGACGACGACGCCGATCCAGATGGCGACGCTCGAGCCGATGGCGCCGTAAGAGGCGGTCTCCACGATGATGCCGAGCCCCTTGAGCTGCAGCACGAGATAGGGAACGAGGGCGATGATGCCGACCAGCGCGACCAGCACGCCGAGCGCCGGGCTGTCGTACTTGTGCACGAAGAAGTCGGGCTGCGAGATCAGGTTATGCGCCTTGGCATAGCGCCAGATCGCCGGCAGCAGCCAGTAGGAGATGATGTAGGCGAGCGAGCCGTAGCAAAGGATGTAGTAGGCGGGCGCGCCTTGGCCATAGGCAAAGCCGCTGCCGCCAAGGAAGGTGAAGGTGGTGTAGATCTCGCCGGCCATCAGCAGGAAGACCAGCGCCGTGCCGAAGCCGCGCCCGCCGACCGTCCATTGCTCGAGCGTCATATCGCGCCCGCGACGCGCCTGGATGCCGAGCCAGAGCGCCAGGCCCATGACGGCGAAGATGATGATGAGCGCGCTCATCGCCGGCCCTCCCCGCGGTTGGCGGGATCGGCGAGATAGATGATCGCCATGATCGCCGCGGTGAGCAGCACCCAGAGCACGATCCAGGCGAGAAGCAGCGGCAGCCCCAGCACCAGCGGCGTCGCCTGATTGACGAAAAAGACGCCGCCCAGCATGCCGATGAACGGCAGCAGCGCCAGCCACTTGACCACTTGCATTGCTCCCTCCTGCCGGCCGCCGTCGAGACCGGCCGGTTGCTCCGCACCCCTCCTTCCCCCTCTACGCAAAAGCAATGCCCAAGGCGCGGCATTTTGCAAGAGCCCCGACGGGGGTGGGGCGGGAGAGAGGGGCGAGGCGCGAGCGGGAGGATCGCCGGCACGGTGCGGGCTCTCGCGGCCGCCATGCAACCGCTGCTGCGCCCGCGCGTCGGCGCGCTTGGCGCGTCGCGCGGGGCTAGCTCTGGTCGATCCTGAGGGCGACGAAGCGCAGATCGCCCTGGCGGTCGACCAGCAGCAGTACCGACTTGCGGCCGGCCTTCTTCGCCTCGTCGATCTTCTGCACGATCTGCGCCGGGGTCTTCACGTCCTCCTGCGCCACCTCGACGATGACGTCGCCGGCGCGCATGCCCTTCTCCGACGCGGCGCTGTCCTTGGCCACGTCGACCACCACCACACCGGCGGAATCCTCGGAGAGGGAGAAGCGCTCGCGCAGCTCCGGCGTCAGGTTGGCAAGGCCGAGGCCGAGCGCCTTCACCGTGCCCGGCGGCTCCTCCGGCGGCTGCTGCTTGTTGGGCGGGAGCGCCGCCTGCTGCTCGTCCTCCTTGAGCTCGCCGACCTTGACATCGAAAACGTGCTCTTTGCGCTTGCGCCAGACCGTGACCTTGACCGTCTTGTCGATCGGCGTCTCGGCGACGATGCGCGGCAGCCGGCGCATGTCGGTCACCTCCTTGCCGTCGAAGGTCAGCACCACATCGCCCGGCTGGATGCCGGCGACCTGGGCCGGCCCGCCGTCGCGCACGCTGGCGATGAGCGCGCCGCGCGGCTTGTCGAGACCGAGATTCTCGGCGATCTCGTCGGTGACGCTCTGGATGTTGACGCCGAGCCAGCCGCGCCGGACATGGCCGAATTCGCGCAGCTGCTCGATCACCGGCCGCGCCAGGTTCGAGGGAATGGCGAAGCCGATGCCGATCGAGCCGCCCGAGGGCGAGAAGATGGCGGTGTTGATGCCGATCACGTCGCCGTTCATGTTGAACATCGGCCCGCCGGAATTGCCGCGGTTGATCGGCGCGTCGGTCTGCAGGAAATCGTCATAGGGACCGGCGTTGATCTCGCGCGCGCGCGCCGAGAGGATGCCTGCGGTCACCGTGCCGCCGAGGCCGAACGGGTTGCCGATCGCCAGCACCCAGTCGCCGACGCGGGTGGTGTCGCTGTCGCCGAACTTGACCGACGGCAGCGGCTTGGTCGGCTTGATGCGCAGCAGCGCGAGGTCGACCTTGGTGTCGCGCCCGACCACCTCGGCCTTGAAGTTGGTGTCGTCCTGGAGCGTGACGGTGATCTCGTCGGCGTCGGCGATGACGTGGTTGTTGGTCACCACCAGCCCGGAACCGTCGATGATGAAGCCCGAGCCCAGCGAGGTGGCGCGGCGCGGCGGCGCCTCGGGCTGGTTCTTGTTGCGGTCGAGGAAGTCCTTGAAGAACTCCTCGAAGGGCGATCCCGGCGGGAATTGCGGCATCTCCGTCCCGGGGTGGGACTTGTCGGCCTTGATCGTCTGCGTCGTCGAGATGTTGACCACCGCCGGCAGCAGCCGGGCGGCGAGATCGGCGAAACCGTCGGGCGCCGGCTTCGCCAGAGCGGCACTCGCCGGCAGCAGCAGCACGGCAAGGAGCATCAGCGCAGGCGCGATGCCGCGCCGGCCGGCCATCCGACTGATAAGTCGACTCACGAAGTTAACTCCCTAGGAGGGGGAATGTGAAAAGCGGATTTTACGGGAGATCGCCGCGATAAACCAGCGCGTTCCGGAAGCGAGGCGAAGACTTCACCCAGGACTACAGAAGAGCGCGACAATGCGGTCAAATTGAGGCGGTTAGTGCGAGGCCGGCGCGGCTGCGCGGCTCAGTGGCGGATGAGCCATACCGCGGCCACCCCGAGACAGGCGGCGACGAGCCCGGTGGCGCGCAGCGCCGAGGCCGGCAGCGTGCCGACCTGCACCACCAGCCGCTTCATGCGGTCGGGAAAGGCCGAGTAGAGGATGCCCTCGATCACGAAGACGAGAGCGAGCGCCGTGCCGAAATCCTTCACCGCGGCCTCGCGACGCTCGCCGGGGCGCTGCCGGTGACGGCGCCCTGCGGCGGCGCCGAGAAGTAGCGGAAGAACGGGTTGTCGGGCGACAGCACGAAGGTAGTGTTCTCCCCGGCGAGCGCGTTCCGGTAGGCCTCGAGCGAGCGGTAGAAGGCGAAGAACGCCGGGTCCTTGCCGAAAGCGTCGGCGTAGATCTTGATGCTGTCGGCGTCGCCCTCGCCGCGCAAGATCTGCGCCTGCTTCTGCCCGTCGGCGATGATCTCGGTGCGCTGCTTGTCGGCGTCGGCGCGGATCTCGGTGGCTTGCCGGTCGCCGTCGGCGCGGTATTGCGCCGCCTCGCGCTGGCGCTCGGAGATCATGCGCGAGAAGATGGCCTGGCTGTTGGCTTCCGGCAGGTCGACGCGGCGCAGCCGCACGTCGGTGATGGCAATGCCGAAATCCTTGGTCTGGTCGTTGACGCCGGTGCGGATGCGCCGCATCGTCGCCTCGCGCTGGCCGGAGACGATGTCGGCGAGCGCCACCGTGCCGATGACGTCGCGCACGACGCCGCTCAGGATAGGGGCGAGCCTGGTGCGCGCCGCCTGCTCGGTGCCGACCGTCTGATAGAAGAGCAGCGGATTGACAATGCGGAAGCGCGAATAGGCGTCGACGATCATCTGCTTCTGGTCGGCTGCGGTGAACCGCGCCGCCGGCAGGTCGAAATCGAGCACCCGCTTGTCGTAATCGACGATGCTCTGCCAGGGCAGCTTCATGTGGAGCCCGGGATCGGCGACGACGTGGATCGGCCTGCCGAACTGCAGCACGATCGCCTGCTCGGTCTGCTCGACGACGAAGGGCATGGTGAGGAGGGCGAACGCCGCCAGGATGACCAGGACGCCGCCGAACGCGACACGGAAGTTCATGGCGCCCTCACCGTTGCGCTTGCGGCTGCGCCGGCGCGGGCGCCGCCGGCGATGGCGGCCTCAACGCCGGCAGCGGCAGGTAGGGCAGCACGCCCGCCTGCGACGCCGCCTTGTCGAGGACCACCTTGTTCGCGCTCTTGAGGATGCTCTCCATCGTCTCGATGTAGAGCCGCTCGGCGGTCACGTCCTCGGCCTGCTTGTAGGCCTGGTAGACGGCGAGGAAGCGGCTGGTGTCGCCCTGCGCGTGGAGCACCACCTGCTGGCGGTAGGCCTCGGCCGCCTGGACGATCTGCGCCGCTTCGCCCTTGGCGCGCGGCAGGATGTTGCTGGAGTAGGTCTTCGCCTGGATGATCTTGCTGTCGCGCTCGGTCTTGGCGTTCTGCACGTCGGCGAAGGCGGCGATGACGTCCGGCGACGGCAGGTCGATGCGGCGCAGGTTGATGTTGGTGATCTGCACGCCGCTCTGGTACTCGTCGAGGATGTGCTGCAGCAGCTCCTGCGTCTCGCTGGCGATCTTGTCGCCGCCGACGATCGCGTCGGTCGCCGGGGTGTGGCCGATCACCTCGCGCATGGCGCTCTCGGCGACCGCCTTCACCGTCTCGTTCGGATTGCGGATGTTGAAGAGGAATTCCGGCGCGTCATTCACCACGTATTGCACGGTGAAATAGACGTTGAGCAGGTTCTCGTCGCCGGTCAGCATGCGCGCCTCCTGCGGCTCCTGACCGGTTTCGAAGCTGCTCTGCGCCTGCGCGCTCGGCTCGCCGATCTCGATGGTGTTGACCCGCGTCACGCTCGGCGTCAGCACGGATTCGATCGGATAGGGCAGATGATAGTTGGCGCCCGGCGTGGTCTTGCGGTTGAAGGCGCCGAAGCGCAGCACGATGCCGACCTCGTCGGGCTGGACGAAGTAGATGCCGCTCGCCAGCCAGATGACGACGAGCGCCAGCAGCACGAAGATGACGCCGCGCCCGCTGCCCCAGCCGCCCGGCAGCAGGCGGCGGAAGCGATCCTGGCCGCGGCGCAGGATCTCCTCGAGGTTGGGCGGACGCGGCCCGCCGCCGCGCCCCCACGGACTCTGGCCGCCGCCCCACGGTCCGCCGCCGCCGCTTCCCCCGCCCCCTTGGTTCTGCCAAGGCATCTCTCTGTTTCCTCTTCGCTGCCGCGAGCGCCGCCTGCTATGCAAAACGCCGGCTTTCGCCTATATGACCTCCGTCCGCGCGAGCGCGGGGCGGGCGGAACGCCTCCCGATAGGGGTGGGCGCTCCCGATGTCAAGAACGAGAGGGCGGCATGAGCGGTTTGAGCGAACAGCAGGTGCTCGCCGCGCTCGGCGGGATCGTCGATCCCGACAAGGGCAAGGACATCGTCAGCCTCGGCATGGTTTCCGGCGTGCAGCTGCGCGACGGCCATGTCGGCTTCGCCATCGAGGTCGAGCCGCAGCGCGGGCCCAAGCTCGAGCCGCTGCGCAAGGCGGCCGAGAAGGCGGTCGAAGCGCTGCCCGGCGTGCTGTCGGTGACGGCGGTGCTCACCGCGCAGAAGCCGGCCGCGGCGCCGCGCGCGCCGCAGCCGCACGGCCATGCGCACGG
>JASHTP010000344.1 GCA_030040495.1 Alphaproteobacteria bacterium | reverse complement strand
GTGGCGCGCCGGGCGCCGGTCGGCGAGCCGCCGCCCGCCGCCCTCTCAGACGAACTTCTCGAGCACGTCCACCGAGCTTTCCCAGCCGATGCGGTCGAAGGTCTCGGCGATCCAGCGGTCGGCGGTCTCGTAGCCGAGATCGTGCAGGTGCTGCAGAAAGGCGCGCTCGGCATTGAGCTTGCTGAGCGCGCCGTAGCCGGCGAGCTCCGTCTCGGCCGAGATCTGGTGGAAGCGCACGGTGGTGTAGCGCTCGTCCTCGAGCGCGCCGCTCTCGATCAGGCTCGACACGGTGGCGATGCCGAACATCTCGCGCACGAGGCTGGCGTTGAAGGTCATCTCGTTGATGCGGTTCAGGATGTCGCGCATCGTCACCGGCACGTCGGAGCGGTAGAGCGGATTGATCTGCACGATCACGACGTCGCTGCTCGCGCATTCGTTGATCAGCGGATGGATGGCGGGATTGCCGAGGTAGCCGCCGTCCCAGTAATGCTCGCCGTCGATCTCGATCGCCTTGAACATCAGCGGCAGGCAGGCCGAGGCGAGCAGCACGTCGGGCGTCAACTCGCCGGTGCGGAAAAGCCGCGACTTGCAGGTGCGGACGTTGGAGGCGGTGACGAAGAGCTTGACGTCGGTGCGCCGCCGCAGCCGCTCGAAATCGACGAGCTCCGCCAGCACCCGCTTCAGCGGGTTCAGGTTGAGCGGATTGAGCTGCGTCGGCGCGAAGAGCCGCGTCGCGAGGTCGAACATCATGAACATCGGATCGCTGTCGACCTGCCAGCCGTCGCTGATCCCCGGCATGCCGCGCGCGAGGCTGCGCGGCAGCCAGTTGAGATCGGCGATGCGGCCCCAGAACCGGGCGAGCGCGTCGATCGCGCCCTGGCGGGAGCCGCCGATGAAGCCGTCGGCGAAGACCACCGCGTTCATCGCCCCGGCGCTGGTGCCGCTGAGCCCGTCGATGTAGAGCCGGGGCTCGCTGATCAGCCGGTGCATGACGCCCCAGGTGAAGGCGCCGTGCGAGCCGCCGCCTTGCAGCGCCAGGCTGATATGCTTGACGCCGGGCTTGCGCGGCAGCCTGCGGCGCGGCAGCGGAATCTCGCCCGGCAGGCTACGGGTGGAATCGGGCATCGGAACGGCTCATGGCGGCGATGGGCACAGCCCGATTATCGCCGCCCGCATGCTTAAAATCGGTTAAGAGAGCGCCTGGCGGATCAGCGCAGCAGCGGCGCGAGCCGGTCCAGCGCCGCCGCCAGCCGCTCGGGCGCGCTGGCGAAGCAGAGCCGCACATGGCCCTCGCCGCCGAGCCCGAAGGCGACGCCAGGGGCGAGCCCGACCTTGACGCGGGCGAGCGCCTCCTTGGCGAAGGCGAGGCTGTCCTCGAGCCCGTCGATGCGGGCGAAGGCGTAGAAGGCGCCGTCGGGCGCGGCGACGCGCACGCGCGGGAAGCGCTGGAGACCGGCGACCACGAGGTCGCGGCCGCGCCGGCAGCGTTCCACCATCTCGGCGACGAAGCCTTCGCCCTCGGTGATCGCCGTCACCGCCGCATGCTGCAGGAAGGTGGGCGCGCCGCTGGTGTTGAACTCGACGATCTTGTCGGCGACGTCCTGGATCGGCTTGGGCGCCACCAGCCAGCCGAGCCGCCAGCCGGTCATCGCCCAGGCCTTGGAGAAGCTGTTGATGACGACCACCCGGTCCTCGGGCTCGGCAAGATCGATGAGCGACGGCGCGGCGCGCGCGCCGCCATAGACGATGCGGGCATAGACCTCGTCGGCGACGAGCCAGAGCCCGCGCCGTCGCGCGAAGGCGAGGAGCACCTGCTGCTCGTCGTGCCGCATCGTCCAGCCGGTGGGGTTGCCGGGCGAGTTGACGAAGATGGCGCGCGTCTTCGCGTCGCAGGCCGCCATCAGCCGCTCCGGCTCGAGCCGCCAGCCGCCCGCCGCGGTGGGATCGAGCGCCACCGCGCGCGCCTCGCCGCCCAGCACGGTGACAGCATCGTTGATGTTGGGCCAGACCGGCGACAGGATCACCATATTGTCGCCGGGCTCGATCAGCGCCTGCGCCATGAACATGATGCCGCTCATCCCCGAGGAGGTGACGATGACACGCTCGGCGGCGACCGGCTTGGCGTAGAGCCCGGTGAGATAGCGCGCGATCGCCTGGCGGAGCTCGGGGATGCCGCGCTTGAAGGTGTAGAAGGTGTGCCCGGCGGCGAGCGCGGCGGCGGCGGCGTCGCAGATGAAGCGCGGCGTCGGCCGGTCGCTCTCGCCGAACCAGAGCGGAATGATGTCGGGATCGCCCAGCCCCGTCATCGCCACCTGGCCGATCCGCGAGAACGGCATCGCCTCGACGACGGGCCTCAATCCGTTGGGGCGGTCGGACACCGGCACCTCCTTAAGGACGCGCATTTTAGCAACGGATCAGCTTCGCCGCATCCTTGCTTCCCGTCTCGCGCATGGCAGGGCGGCGGGCGCCGCGGGTTGCCGCGGCGGCGGCTTCTCGCCTAGGCTGACGCGGCAAGCGGAGCGAGGGGATGGACAGCACCGATCTGGCGCTCACGAAGTTCGGCATCGGCCAGCCGGTGACGCGCATGGAGGACCCGAAGCTCCTGCGCGGCCGCGGCCGCTATACCGACGACATCAATCTGCCGGACCAGGCTCATGCGGTGATGGTGAGGAGCCGCGTCGCCCACGGTTCCCTCACCGGCATCGATGCCGAGGAGGCGCGGCGTTTGCCCGGCGTGCTCGGAATCTACACCGCCGCCGACCTCGCCCAATACGGCCCGATCAAGCCGATGCAGACCGTGCCGATGCGCGACGGCTCGCCGATGCGCGCGCCGCAGCGTCCGGCACTGCCGCGCGACCGCGTGCGTTTCCTCGGCGAGGCGGTCGCCTTCGTCGTCGCCGAAACGACGGCGCAGGCCAAGGACGCGGCCGAGGCAGTGGCGCTCGACATCGATCCGCTTCAGGCGGTCACCACGCCCGAGCAGGCGACGGCTCCCGATGCTCCGCTTCTCCATGAGATCGCGCCAGGCAATGTCTGCCTCGACTACCACTATGGCGACACGGCTTCGGTCGCGGCCGCCTTCGCCAAGGCGGCGCATGTCACGCGGCTGAAGCTCGCGAGCAACCGCATCGTCGTCAACGCCATGGAGCCGCGCTCGGCGCTGGGGTCTTTCGATCCCGGCAGCGGCCGCTACACGCTGCACCTCGGCTGCCAGGGCGTCTTCGGCATGCGCAACATGCTCAAGGACATTCTCGGCGTGCCGCCCGACAAGGTGCATGTGCTGACCGACAATGTCGGCGGCTCCTTCGGCATGAAATCCTCGGTCTTCCCCGAGTATATCTGCCTGTTGCACGCGGCGCGCGCGCTCGGCCGGCCGGTGAAGTGGACGGACGAGCGCTCGGAGAGCTTCCTCTCCGACCATCACGGCCGCGACCACGAGATGCAGGCGGAGCTGGCGCTCGACAAGGACGGGACGTTCCTTGCCGTGCGGCTTTCCGGCTACGGCAATGCCGGCGCCTTCTCGGTCGCGGTGCTGCCCTTCAGCATCAACGCGGTGAAGAACGTGGTGAGCGTCTACAAGACGCCGCTGCTCGAGGTCTCGACCAAGGGCGTGCTCACCAACACCACGCCCACCGGCGCCTATCGCGGCGCCGGACGGCCGGAAGGTAATTACTACATGGAGCGGCTCATCGACACCGCCGCCGCCGAGCTCGGCATGGATCGGGTCGAGCTGCGCCGCCGCAACTACATCGCGCCGGAGGCGATGCCCTACAAGGCGTCCTCGGCGCAGCTCTATGACAGCGGCGAGTTCCGCGCCGTGCTCGACCGCGCGCTGGCGCTCGCCGACTGGCAAGGCTTCGAAAAGCGCAAGGCGGAGAGCCGCGCGCAGGGCAAGCTGCGCGGCCGCGGCATCGGCTCCTATCTCGAAGTGACGGCGCCGCCGGGCAAGGAGATGGGCGGCCTGCGCTTCGAGGCCGACGGCATGGTGACGATGATCACCGGCACGCTCGACTACGGGCAGGGCCACGGCTCGCCGCTGGCGCAGGTGATCGTCGACCGGCTCGGCATCCCCTTCGACAGGCTGCGCCTGCTGCAGGGCGACAGCGATCAGTTGGTGGTCGGCGGCGGCACCGGCGGCTCGCGCACGGCGATGGCGAGCGGCACGGCGCTGGTCGAGGCGAGCCGGCAGGTGATCGCGCGCGGCAAGGCGATCGCCGGCCATCTGCTCGAGGCCGCCGCGGCCGACATCGAGTTCGCCCGCGGCCGCTTCACCATCGCCGGCACCGACCGCTCGATCGGGCTGCTCGAGATGGCGGCGAAGCTGCGCTCCGGCGCGGCGCTGCCGGCGGAGCTGCCGAAATCGCTCGACGTGGCGCTCTCGGTCGACACGCCGCCCTCGTCCTTCCCCAATGGCTGCCACATCGCCGAGGTGGAGGTCGATCCCGAGACCGGGTCGGTCGCCGTGGTGCGCTATGCCATGGTCAATGATTTCGGCACGTTGCTCAACCCGCTGCTCGCCGAAGGCCAGGCGCATGGCGGCATCGTCCAGGGCATCGGCCAAGCGCTGATGGAGCGCACCTTCTACGACGAGGAAGGCCAGCTGCTCAGCGGCAGCTACATGGACTACGCCATGCCGCGCGCCGGCGACGCGCCGATGTTCGATTTCCTGAGCCATCCGGTGCCGGCCAAGACCAACCCGCTCGGCGTCAAGGGCTGCGGCGAGGCGGGCTGCGCCGGCGCGCTGCCCTCGGTGATGAACGCGCTCATCGACGCGCTCGCGCCCTACGGCATCCGCCACCTCGACATGCCGGCGACGCCGGAGCGCATCTGGCGCGCCATCCGGGAGTCCAGAAAGAAGGCTTAGCGCAAAGCGCGCCTGCGGCGCCGCTGCGGAAAGGCGACGCCGGCGGCGCCCCGCCGGGCCCGACCGTTTCCCGTGAAACATGGTCGGGGATACCGGTGAGTCACTGGACACGAATTCCGCACCGGCGGACGCGGTTCCGTCCTCGACAGCGATCGCGGCGGCGCCGCGCGCACCCTGCGCCAGCCCAAGATTCCGCCGGTGCAATGCCGTACCAGGAGCCGGTCACGCCGAAGCCGCCGGCAGGGGGCGATCCAGTGCCGTGGAACGTTTTTTCGCCGTGATCTACGGGACCAGAGTGCGCCTTCGCGCCCGGCCGGCGGCCCGTTCCTTCACGATGTCAAAGAACGCGATGGCCGATGGTAGCACGGCACCCCTTGGCGCCGGGAGGCGGATGGCACGGCGCGCGCTCCGCGCTAAGCCTTCTCGAGCGCCGCCGCCGCCACTTTGAGATCGGCGACGAAGCGCTCGATCTCGGCCTCGCGCTGCTCGGGCTCGGCGCGCAGCAGCGCCGAGGGATGGATTGTCGCCATCACCAAGCGCGCGAGCGGCGACGGCACGAATTCGCCGCGCCGGCGCGTCACGCGGAACTGGGCGCCGAGCAGCGCCTGCGCCGCGGTGGCGCCGAGGCAGACGATCATCGCCGGCTTCACCAGCGCGATCTCGGCTTCGAGCCAGGGGCGGCAGGCGCGGATCTCCATCGCGTTGGGCTTGGCGTGGAGCCGCCGCTTGCCGCGCGGCGTCCATTTGAAATGCTTCACCACGTTGGTGACATAAGCCTGGTCGCGCGCGATCCCCGCCGCCGCAAGGCAGCGGTCGAGCAGCTTCCCCGCCGGGCCGACGAAAGGCCGGCCGATGCGGTCCTCCTGGTCGCCCGGCGTCTCGCCCACCAGCAGCAGCCGGGCATGGGCCGGGCCTTCGCCGAAGACGGTCTGCGTCGCCGCTTCGTGGAGCGGGCAGGCGGTGCAGCCCCGCGCCGCTTCGCGCAGCGCGGCGAGGCTGCGGTAGGACGGGATCGCCGGGGTTTTGGCCTCGCCCGCCACCGGCGTCAGTCGACGCCCACCGCCGCGCCCAAGGTCTCGCCGATGGCGCGGTTGAGCACGAGATCGGCGATCTCGTCGAGGCCGGTGGGCTCGCGGTTGACGATCGCCAGCGCCGCGCCGTTGCGCTTGGCGAGCTCGGGGAAGCCCGCCGCCGGATAGACCACGAGCGAGGAGCCAAGGACGATGAAGAGGTCGGCGGCGAGCGTCTCCAGCTCCGCCCGCTGCATCGCCTCTTGCGGCATAGCCTGGCCGAAGGAGATGGTCGCGGTCTTGACGAAGCCGCCGCAGGCGTCGCAGCGCGGCGCCTCCTCCCGCTTCTCGAACGCGATGCGCAGCGCCTCGATCTCGTAGCGCTTCCGGCAGTCGAGGCAGTGCGCATAGGTGGTGTTGCCATGCAGCTCGATGACGCGCTTTTCCGGCACGCCCGAGGCCTGGTGCAGCCCGTCGATGTTCTGGGTGATGATTGCGGCGGCCGGGCCGTTCTGCACCAGCGCGGCGACGGCGCGGTGGCCGCGGTTGGGCTTGGCGGCGCGGATCGTCGGGTCGGTGGCGAATTTGCGCCGCCACGCCTCGCGCCGCGCCTCTTCGGAACCCATGAACTCGTCGAAATCGATCGGCCGGTACTGGGTCCAGATCCCGCCGGGGCTGCGGAAGTCGGGAATGCCGGATTCCGTGCTGATGCCGGCGCCGGTGAAGACCACGGCGCGGCGCGCGGCGCGGATCAGCCGGGAGAGCTCGGCGATGCCCTGATCGTCGCTCATGGCGGGAGTGTGGCAAAGCCGGAGGCGCCAGGGAAGGCCGCGGTGTAGACTGGCGGAAATCAAGCGTCGGGAGGGAGCCATGGACTTCAAAGGCAAGGTCGCCATCGTCACCGGGGCGGGAAACGGCATCGGCCGCGCCACCGCCCTCGCCTTCGGCCGGGCCGGGGCGAGGCTGCTGCTGGTCGACCGCGACGCCGCCGCGGGCGAAGCGGCGGCCGGCGTGATTCGTCAAGCGGGCGGTGAGGCGCGCTTCGTCGCCGCCGACGTGACCCGCAGCGCCGACGTCCAGGCCTATGTGAAGGCGGCGCTCGACGCCTATGGCCGGATCGACTGCTTCCACAACAATGCCGGCATCGAGGGCAAGGTCGCGCCTACCGCGGAGTGCGACGAGGCGATGTTCGACGCGGTGATCTCGGTCAACGTCAAGGGCGTGTTCCTGGGGCTGCGCCATGTGCTGCCGGTGATGCTGCTGCAGAAGAGCGGCGCCGTGGTCAACACCGCCTCGGTCGCGGGGCTGGTGGGGACGCCGGGCATGCCGGCCTATGTCGCCTCCAAGCATGCGGTGATCGGCCTCACCAAGGTCGCCGCCGGCGAGGTGGCGCGCCAGGGGGTGCGCGTCAACGCCGTCTGCCCCGGCCCGGTCGACACGCGCATGATCCATTCGCTCGAAAGCCAGCTCGACCCGGCGCATCCGGACGCCGTCGGCGAGCGCTACAAGGCCGGCATCCCGTCGGGCCGCTACACCACGGCCGAGGAGATCGCCAATGTGGTGCTCTTCCTCTGCTCCGACCTCGCCGGCAACGTCAACGGCGCGCAATGGGTGGTCGACGGCGCCCGCACCGCCGTCGGCGGCGCGGTGACGCAGATGCTGAACCGGTAGCTCCATGCGCGACGACGGCCATGTTCCCGGCTTGGACGGCACGCCATGGCAGCGCGCCGCGCCGGCCGATCTCGGCTTCGACGCCGCCTCGCTTGAGGACGCCGTCGCCTTCGCGCGCGCGCACGAGACCCCGTGGGAGCGCGACCTCGAAGCGGTGATCCGCAAAGGCCATTTCGAGGAAGGCAAGT
Source organism: Alphaproteobacteria bacterium (assembly GCA_030040495.1). Classification (GTDB taxonomy): domain Bacteria; phylum Pseudomonadota; class Alphaproteobacteria; order ATCC43930; family CGMCC-115725; genus DAHUYF01. The sequence goes on along the minus strand of JASHTP010000344.1, from coordinate 56 downwards.
GGAGCGAGATCATCGGCCCGACCCGGCCGCGCGGCGATCCCAACGGGCTGGTGCTG